>NZ_QTMQ01000002.1:92220-138895 GCF_003604095.1 Clostridium sp. AF15-41 | reverse complement strand
TTATTACATTTATGAACTTTTCTCTTTTATTTCTGATATGGTGGTTTTGTCGACAAATCAGGTACCGGAAATTAAGAGGAATAATCAATGTATAATCCCAACGAAGATAGCAATAATATTGCACCTACCACGGCACGCAAATCCGCGTCAGTAGATATCCGTCAAATTTTCCCAGCTCGGAAAAAAGATGACTTTTTAAAAGATTTACAAAAAGATGTCAATACCTTTAGCAAATATCTGGATTTGAACAATGAATGGCGAAATAGATTTGAAGAATTTATGGGAGGAAATAAATCTCTTCCTTTAACCTATGATCCATTCTTTAAAGCACTGTTTAACCCTGATTTCTATCCCGGACGACTATCTCATTTGCTTAGCAGCATCATAGGAATTAACGTTACCGTTCAAAGCGTTCTATCGCAGGAAAATCGTTTACTGCCAACTTCACCATTATTAATTATGGATATCATCGTACAGTTGGAAGATGGCTCTATTGCAAATGTAGAGATCCAGAAAATACATTATGCATTTTCTGGCGAGCGCATGTCTTGTTATTCGTCCGATCTTCTTCTCCGTCAATATACACGAGTCAAGGGAGAAAAAGGAGATCAATTCACCTATCACGATATCAAGACTGTATACACAATCGTCATGTTTGAAGACAGTCCACCCGAATGCAAATCTTCTGATATTTTTATACATCATGGAAAAACAATTTTTAACACAGGCATTGATCTTCATCTTTTGCAGGAATACTATGTTGTCGCCCTTGACGTATTTAAAAATAACAAGTATGCTAAAGAAAAGAATGCACTTAATGCATGGTTAGCTCTGCTAACAGCTGATTCTATAAATGACCTTGCTACACTAATATCCGACTATCCCTGGATGGAAAAGATCTGTCGGGATATGTCCGAATACTTATATCGTCCAAAGGAGGTTATCGGTATGTATTCACAAGCCTTAGCAAAAGCAGATGAAAATACTGTTAATTATATGATTGAACAGATGAAGAAAACATTGGAAGAAAAAGATGCCACAATATCTGAGAAGGACGCTGCTTTATCTGAAAAAGATGCTGCTTTGTCCGAGAAGGATGCCGCTTTGTCCGAAAAGGATGCCGAAATTGCTGCATTACAGGCTAAACTTGCTGCGTTAGAACACTAATGCGCAAGTTCATCAACATAATTATTTTTACATAATAATCCCCCGCTATAATACTTATTCATTGACATATTCTTAGAATAGATAACCCCATCACAAAATAGAGGGGCTGTCAACAATGTGATCGTATAAAACAAAGTAATTTCGTTACAACGGATACTACAAAAAAGGGCTGCCGCACTAAGTGATTGGTGCGACAGCCCTTTTTTTCGGTGTCATTGCTCATAATAACATATACACAATCGTACTGCCTATGATGCTGACAAATGTATTCTTTTTCCACACATGAAGAACGACACAAACTGCGGCTGCGATCAACTTCTTATAGCCGCCGCTTAAGAATTCGGTCGGTACTTCCCTCAGGCAGTACACGATCAACACCGCCATGATGGTTGCCGGAAGGATTCGTCCGAGATACCGGATTTTCTCAGGGATTTGTTTTCTTTTTCCAAGAATGGTAAATGGGAGTGCCCGCATAAATAAAGTAGCTGCCGCCGACACAAGAATACAGATCAATACATATCGATCATTCATGAGCTTCCACCTTTCTTTCACAGATCAGCAACAGACCTGATACCAGAATCAAAGTTGGAAGAAGGAAATAATCTTTTCCTATTAACAAAAGCAACAGCACACCTCCGATAAACCCGGCAAGTGCCGGCAAATGCACTTTCACACTTCTCCATTGATCGATCGCGATCGTAATAAATAACGCTGTCATACAGAAATCGATTCCCTCTAATTTCACCGGAAGGATCTGACCGAGTATGCCGCCAAGCACAGCGCCCACCATCCAGGATATACGACTGAATAATGCCACATAAAACATAATATCAAATCTACGTTTCCGGTCATTTGCCTTCTCTGCGTTACGATCTCTTATCACCTCAGAAGACAGCATGGAACAATTGACGGCATATGTCTCATCCGTCATTGTGTGTACCATATATGGATAACGCTTACCCATTT
The DNA here is from genome assembly GCF_003604095.1 of Clostridium sp. AF15-41. Taxonomy (NCBI): domain Bacteria; kingdom Bacillati; phylum Bacillota; class Clostridia; order Eubacteriales; family Clostridiaceae; genus Clostridium; species Clostridium sp. AF15-41. Next base: position 136,762 of record NZ_QTMQ01000002.1, on the reverse strand, counting down.
TCTTGAAATCTTCAACAAATGTCAGTCCATAAAAGAACTGCCTGCTATTCATAAACAACGCAGTAAGTGCGATCGTGAGAATCGATGCCCCACTGCTTAAGAATGTTACCAGCACAAACTGAAATGCACCGGTATATACCGTCAGGCTGGTAAACAGCGACCAGAGCCAGGACAGTCCTGCTTCCTGCATCGTGAGTCCGTATGCCATACTGACAAAGAGATAACTTCCGGTGATCGGCAGAGCCTTCACAAATGCCTGTTTTAATACTTCTTTTCTGTCTACAGTCTCCCCAGCCATAATTTCTCTCTGTACTCCTTACTCACATTACAAAATCTCTGAAATCTTTTCCAGTACCGCTTCCGCCAGCGCCTTGTGTCCTTCTTCATCCATGTGCTCCTGATCCCGTTCCGATGGTACGGCATAATCAGAAGCCGCCAGATAATATAGTCCTTCTTCTTCCGCAATCTGCCGGTAAATCTCCGGCAGCTCTTTGGACACCTGTACAGAATTCTTTCCAAATTCCGGATCAAATCCATCCCAGACCTTCTCGCCCAGTGCGATTGGTGACATCAGAAGGATCTTTGCTGCTGGCGCACCATCCCGGATCTGTCGCACCAGCTTACGAATACCCAGTCCGATGCTACCTGCCGTTGCACCATAAAATGTCTTACAGTCATTTGTTCCAAGCATTAAAATGATCAGATCTTCCGGCTTATGGGTTTCTAATATGATCGGAAGGAGTTCACTGCCACGTCTGCCCGGACGAAGCGGATCGTCAAATACTGTAGTTCTGCCACACAGCCCTTCCTCCTGTACAATATATCCCTTTTCCATCAGTCCGGTTCCTACGATTCCGGTCCATCTGGTATCCCAGTCATAGCGTTCTGCCGTTCCCGGCACATAACCATATGTGTTTGAATCACCAAAGCATAATACCTGTCGCATGGCATTTCCTCCTTCTTATATTTTACTAATGCCGTAACGTAATATCATCATGTTTGAACACTTTCGGCATTACCAATCAGAGGACGCTTCCGCTCGTTTCGTCCTGCAACGGTACTAAGCTGCCGCTTACAGCGCCACCTAAGGACCGGCGGACTCAAATGCCTCTGTCTTGGTAATCCGAAGTGTTCAAACTTAATACAATTTTTGTTTCTGCGCATCATTATCTTACTATTCCTATTCGGAATGTATGAATTATATAACAAATTCCAACTAAAATACAATACATAAATATTAGAATTCGTTATAACTTTCTCTTATAGCAAACCTAGTCATGCTATAATCAATACGCTATCCACCATTTACCGCCTGCCTAAAAATAGCAAAAAACTCTACTGCTTCCTAGGGCTGGGTATTATGCTTATTATAAAATAATATTGCGAGATTTCGTTGTTGCCGGATCAGAGTAAGCTACACTAACCTCAAACTACGCTAACGCTCGTCTTCACTAAGTGCTCCGCTCAACCGAACGCGAGTTAGCACAGGAGTATTTACGAATCAGGCATATGCAGTGAACAGAAATCGCAGCACGTTATTTATAATAAGAGCAACTACCAGAGACAGGTAACAGTAGAGTTTTTACTATTTATCACTCCAATTCAAATGCTCCGGTATAAAGCTGGTAATAGGTTCCTTTCTTTGCGATCAGATCCTCATGTGTACCACGTTCAATGACTGCGCCATGATCCAGTACCATGATAACATCCGAATTCTTAACTGTAGACAAACGATGTGCAATGACAAATACGGTTCTGCCTTCCATCAGCCGGTCCATTCCCTGCTGAACCATCGCCTCCGTTCTTGTATCGATCGAGGAGGTTGCTTCATCCAATATCATAACCGGCGGATTGGATACGGCTGCTCTTGCGATCGAGATCAACTGCCGCTGTCCCTGTGACAATCCGCTTCCATCTCCGGCAAGCACCGTGTCATAACCATTTGGCAGCATCATAATGAAATTATGCGCATTCGCAAGCTTGGCGGCTGCAATACATTCCTCATCCGTGGCATTTGGATTTCCATATTTCAGGTTCTCCATAACCGTTCCGGTAAACAGATTGACCTCCTGTAATACGATACCGAGAGATGCCCGCAGATCCTTCTTGCGGATCTTATTAATATTGATTCCGTCATACCGGATCTTACCATCGTCTATATCATAGAAACGATTGATCAGATTGGTGATCGTCGTTTTTCCTGCTCCGGTAGCACCTACAAATGCGATCTTCTGACCCGGTTTCGCATAGAGCGTCACATCACGCAGAATCTGTTTGTCCGGATTGTAGCTGAAATCCACATGATCCAGAACGATATCGCCCTCTAATCTCTGGTAAGTAAGACTGCCATCCTCATGTGGATGCTTCCATGCCCAGATTCCGGTTCGTTCTTTCACTTCCACCAGCTCACCATTTTCCTCTTTGACATTTGCAAGTGTTACATAACCATTATCCACTTCCGGTTCTTCATCGATCAGCTTAAAGATACGTTCCGCGCCTGCAAGTGCCGTTACGATCGCATTAAACTGATTCGAAAGCTGTGAGATCGGATTGGTAAAGTTCTTCGACAACGTAAGGAAGGATGCGATCATACCAAGAGTGGCTGTATTCGTTCCGACCAGCGTCAGATTCGTTGCACCGGAGATCGCAAGCCATGCTCCAACAACCGCTACAACTACATACTGCACATAACCAAGTGCATTCATCATCGGCATCATTCCGCTTGCATAACCATTTGCACTGGCTGCTGCCTGCTGCCATTCCTGATTCTTTTTCTGGAAATCTTCTCTGGCTTTCTCTTCGTGGCAGAATACCTTAACAACCTTCTGGCCATTGACCATTTCCTCGATATAACCATCTAATGCACCAAGTGTCTGCTGCTGTTTTATAAAATAAAATCCACTCTTGCCACCGATGACCTTCACCAGCTTCATGATAAAGAACAGCATCACGACAACGATCAGTGTCAGATAAATGCTCTGATATAACATACAGCAGAATACCGCAACAACCGTACATATCGATGAGATCATCTGTGAAAGGGACTGTGCGATCATCTGGCGGAGCGTATCAGTATCGTTGGTATAGCAGCTCATGATATCTCCGTGTGTATGCGTATCAAAATAACGGATTGGCAGGCTCTGCATCTTCTCGAACATCTCATCTCGTATGGTTTTCAGAGTTCCCTGTGCGATCCCTACCATCAGGTAGTTATAAAACCATGTAGAAAATACACCGATCAGGTAAATAACGCCTACCATGCAAAGTGCCTTGATCAGCCCGGTATAGACCGGATGATCCATTGCAAGGATCGGGATGATATAATCATCGATCAGTATCTCGATAAACATTGCCGACGCTACACTTGCAAGTGCACTTAAGATAATACAGATAAATACAACAACCAGCGTCTTCTTATATGCTCCGATATAGGACAGCAGCCGTTTGGCTGTATTTTTATTGACCCTGCTGCCCTGCTCTCTGTCGGGTGCGTTCATCTGTTTCTTCTGTTTACTCATCCTGACCGCCTCCCTTCTGCTGTGATTCATATACTTCTCTGTAGATCGGACTCTTTACGATCAATTCTTCATGCGTACCTACATCCATGATCTTACCATCATCCAATACCACGATCTTATCTGCGTGCTGAACAGAGGAAATTCTCTGCGCAATGATGATCTTGGTCGTGTCCGGCAGGTATTCGGCAAATGCTTTCTGGATCATCGCATCGGTCTTTGTATCAACCGCACTGGTCGAATCATCGAGGATCAATATCTTCGGTTTCTTAAGAAGTGCCCGCGCAATACAAAGACGCTGCTTCTGTCCACCGGAGACATTTGTTCCACCCTGTTCAATATAGGTATCATATCCATCCGGCATCGCCTCAACGAATTCATCCGCGCAGGCAAGACGGCAGGCTTCTTTTACTTCTTCATCCGTCGCCTGTTCATTTCCCCAGCGGAGGTTCTCTTTTATCGTCCCTGAAAACAGTTCATTCTTCTGAAGAACCATTGCAACTGCATCACGAAGCACCTGCAGGTCATATTTGCGGACATCCACGCCACCGACCATAAGTGTTCCGCCTGTCACATCATACAGACGAGGGATCAACTGGACAAAGGAAGACTTCGATGAACCGGTTCCACCGATAATACCAACAGTCTCACCGGATCGGATCTTAAGATCTGCTCCGTCAATAACTTTCTTATCTGCCCGTTTGCTGTAAGAGAAATCCACATGATCATACACGATCGAACCATCTGCAACAGTCTGAACCGGGTTCTCCGGATTCTGTATCGTAGTTGTCTCCTCAAGCACCTCAACGATACGTTCCGTTGAAGATCTGGATATCATGATCATGACAAATACCATTGATAACATCATAAGTGCCATCAATATCTGCATCGCATATGTGATAAGTGCAGTCAACTTACCGGTCGTAAGTCCAAGTGCTTCGTTATTTCCGCTTGCCACAATGGCTTTTGCACCGATCCATGAAATTGCGATCATACATCCATACATGAAGAACTGCATCAAAGGAGAGTTAAATGCCAGGATTCTTTCTGCCTTTACAAAATCCTTATAGATATCACCTGATGCATGTTTGAATTTGCCGATCTCGGCTTCCTGCGAATTAAAGGATTTGACAACCCGCATTCCCTTTACATTTTCCTGAACGATATTATTTAAACCGTCATATTTGTGGAATACCCGTTCGAAGATCGGGTGTACCTTGGTTGCTATAAATATCAGACCGAATCCCATAAATGGAATAACGATCAGGAATATCCATGCCAGTTTTGCATTGATCGTAAAGGAAACGATCACGGAAAAGATCAGCATGATCGGTCCTCTGACTGCAATACGAATGATCATCTGATATGCGTTCTGAATATTCGTTACGTCTGTGGTCAGTCTTGTTACGATAGATGAAGTGGAAAACTTATCTATGTTAGAAAATGAAAATGTCTGGACATTATCATAGATATCCTGTCGCAGATTTGCGGAAAATCCTGCTGACGCTTTCGCACCGAGAACTGCTGCAAGCACACCTGTTAAAAGCTGTAAGGCTGCAAGCACAATCAGCCATGTTCCATCCTTTACGACAATACTCATCTTTCCACCTTCGATACCAAAATCCAACAGATCAGACATACAAAGTGGAATTAAAATCTCAAATACTACTTCAATTGCTGCACAGAATATCGTAAGCAGTGTCGGCTTCTTATATTCCCGCAAACTTTTTAATAATTTTCTGATCATACGTCCTCCTTCTTTCTTTATCTGATATTTTCATATAATTTTTCAAGCAGCTTTTTCGCCTGCGCCACCTCATTCTCTGAAAAAGAATGAAGCAGTCTCTGTTCCGCAGCTCTCCTGCCTTCATACATTTTATTGAGCAGTTTTTCAGCTTCACAGGTGCTGCATACCATCTTATTTCGTTTGTTATTCTCATCCAGATGACAGTTCAGATAACCTTTCTTTTCCAGACGGTTCACGATGCCGACAACTGTCGGATGCGCTACATCCAGAAATACCTCGATCTCCTTCTGTGTCACCATTCCACCATTCCAGTACACATATTCAATCACTCTTGCCTGTGAACTGGTCAGATCCACGTCACATAAATATGCGTCAAATCCGGCCTTCAGCTTATCATTGATCCGCTTAATATAATAACCGATGTCCTTCTCCGGACCACACGGCAGCTTTCGATCTGCATCCATATCCTTTTCCTGTTCCATTACGGTTCCTTTCTTTTATTTACAGCTATGTATAATTTTCGGAAAATGCTCTTACATTTAATGTTATATAGCTTGCATATCTTATACATACTATACATCTTTTTTCATGTGTAGCACGCTACATTTTAGTTCAAAAAAAAGAATGTGTCAACACCACTTCCTGTATTTTATATTAAAAAAACATAAAATCTTTCTCTTATAGTCAATTATCTACTTATACAAAAAACTCTACAGCACTCGGTCACGGGGATGGTGCTTGTTATAAAATAACATTGCGAGATTTCGTTGTGAACTGCACATTGCCGGTAAATACGAGTGCTTGTCCGTGTGAAGCGAGTTAGCACAGGAGTATTTACGAATAGGGCAATGTCCAGAGAACAGAAATCGCAGCACGTTATTTATAACAAGCGCCATCCCCGTGACCGAATGCTGTAGAGTTTCAGAATTCTTTTCTATGAATCGCACATCCGGTATCCGACCCCTAATTCATTCGTTATGTAATTCTCCTTACCGGGAACTGCACCGAACTTCTTTCGGATATTCGCCATATTCACCTGCAGCTTCTTCCGGCTTCCCGAATCATTATATCCCCAGATCTCGTTGATGATAAAACTGTAGGTCAGCATCTTACCTGCATGCTCGGATAACAACGCTACAATATTATATTCTGTCTGTGTCAGCTTCACTTCATTTCCGGCGATCGTAACCAGTCTTGCATCATAATTGATAACCAGCTCTCCAACCTCGAACCTTCCACCCGGCCGCAATCCGTCCTCTGCCCGATGCGTAGCGATACGGAGTGCTGAACGTACCCTTGCTACCAGTTCATTTGAACTGAATGGCTTGGTTACATAATCATTTGCACCCTCATTGAGTGCCTCTACTTTATCCCTCTCATCAGAACGTGCCGATAAAACGATGATCGGTGTAAATGATGATTGCCGCACTTCCCTTAAAAATGTCATTCCATCCCGATCCGGCAATCCCAGATCCAGAATGACCAGATCAGGACGATGGGATGCAAACATCATCTGTCCCCCCCGACAGGAATATGCGGAAACAGCCTGATATCCATTTGCTTCCATCAGCGCACTGATCAGATTATTAATATGTTCTTCGTCTTCAATTATCAATATCTTATATCTGTTATTAATCATTCTCAGTTTCCTCCATATCCAATGTAAACCGCACAACAGCACCGCCATCCTGCAGATTCTCCGCAGAGATCTCACCACCATGGGCTTTTACGATCGTGGTACATACCGACAATCCGATCCCTGCATTTTTCTTACTGCTGTCAAGTCCTGATTCACCATAAACCAGCTTCCCTGCAAATATATCCTTTACCTTGTCAACCGGAATACCACATCCGTTGTCCCGGATCTCAAATACTGCAAAATGCCCACTCGTATATACACGAAGCCCAAGCTTACTCATTCCCTCTGCATGCTGAACTGCATTTTCTAATAGATTCAGGATCAACTGCTCGACTAAGATCGCATCCATCGGAATCATGATCAGTTCATCCGGAATGTCAATCTCAACATTCTGATCTTCATACCGTTTATTGAACTTAACCAGGACAGAATCTAACAGCTCATCCAGCGCGATCGGGATCTTAATGATCTTAACATTTTTTCCATCCAGTCTGGTAATCGATAACATATTCTCAACCATTCGTGACAGCCATTGCGCATCCTGTTTGATTCCGCGAAGCATACTTTTCTTCTGCTCCTCCGTAAATTCATTCTTGTCATCTAACATTGCAGAGCTTGCACCATAAATCGTTGTAAGCGGTGTCCGAAAATCATGGGATACGGATCGGAGCAGGTTTGCCCGCATCTTCTCCTGCTCACTCTCTGCCTTTAACTGTTCCTGACTCTTCAGCTTATTTGTAAATCCGCAGGTAATAACTGCAATAGCTATCATGATAACGGCAGAGATCATATTTTCCGGAATCGTAAAATTAATCTTAAAATAAGGAAATGTAAATGCATAATTTACCGCCAGAATGCTGATGACAGATGCGACCGCACCATATAAGAAACCATCTGTGACAACGGATACCAGAAATACATCCAACAGAAAAATAGAGGGTATCAAAGTCTGATTTCCCCACTCCTTCTGCATAAACAGGGACAACAAAAATCCACATACCAATATCGCTGCCGTAATTAAAAAATTCTTTGTAAAATTCAGGAATCTGTTCATCATTTTCTCCGCTGTATCTTTTTGTAATCTGTTATAACAATCGTATCCATTTCAATCAATTTTGACAAGCATTATTATATATGCATATTCTAAACTGTCACAATATATATTGTAGCACGTTTTACGGTTAAGGCATGGTAAAAGGCTAAAAAAAGAAGACCTGATACCTGCGTTTCTCGGTACAACTATCAGATCTTCCTTCATCCGTTCCAATGTATGCTTTTCATATTTTGCAACCATAATCTACTGCACTCATTCTGAGTTTCCACAATCTTGCAGCAAGGAGAGCTGATTGGGCTGAAAAATATATGTCCTCTCTGACATAAATGCATATATTATGAACTTTCCCACTCAATAATATATCGGTTTTCGATATATCTATGAAGTTATTATATCAAAACATTTATCAGATACAATAAACCTGTCGTAATCTGCAATGTTTCCGTCGTAATCGACATATTTCTACAAATTCCGGATACGGGTCTCTGCTCATGCGGTCAGATACAGATGAGATTCTTTCCTGTTATTCCACTGGAATCCCTCATGCCGCTCCATAATAAACTGGATGATCTGCTTATTATTCCGTATCTCCTTTCTGTTATCTGAATTCATCTCAATACCCTTCATGCGAAGTCCGATACCCTTAAGCACAACCTGAATATTTCCATCTGAGGATTCCGATGGTGCGATCTGAATCCGAAGTGTCCGGGGCAATGACTCTGATATGGAATCCTGCTTATTCTCTCCCTGATCTTCATTCAACAAAATAACATTATGTACCATCCGCTCGATCAGATATCCCATGTCGAGTTCTACATTTGTATCAATCTGAATTTCTTCTGCTGCAACTTCCGGATGAATACCTGCACCCTCACAGACAGATGTAACATTATTTAATGCCAGATTCAGGATTGAATGATCTGTGTATTTTATATACTCCTTCTGTTTTCCCGGTTTCAGATCCTCCTGTAACTGTCTGATCTGCTCCTGTTCCTTCCGGACATCTCCTGCCAGATCAAGTATATGCACATAATTATACAGATCATGCTTGATATCCCGCAGCCTGTTGTAATCAGCCAGAAGCTTCTCATAATCCTCTTTCTGCTGCTTCATCTTTGCTTCCAGAAAACGTATCATTTTTCTTTGATAGCTATTATATACGATCGTATACAGATGATACGTAACTATAAAAGCAGATGCCCAGATTCCCAGTGCTATAAACTGTGACATCAGATTAACCTCTTTTACCATAGTCACAAAATACACGACCAACATCATATATCCGGTTCCAACAGCCAGAATCCACACCATGCTTCTGGCAAATGATTGTCTCCGGAACTTCCCGTATGGCATAAATGTCCGCATAAACCAGACTTCAATGATCGTTCCTATGCCCTCACGCAAGGCTTCTACCCCAAGCCAGACAAGCAATGCCTTTGCACTGTATAATACCGGTGTATCATTATATGCATATCCAAACAGCTCCTCGATCACTGCTGACATCGTCACCGTAACAAGATCAAATGTCATAATACCCACCATAAATGATACCAAATTTATAACCATGCGCTCTTTACGGTATAATACGACACCTACAAGCATCATCGCAAATCCAAAAGTATAGACGATGGTGCGAAACCATACCGGTGCATCAAGCTGTATACTTGTATTTATTAAAACGCGGAGGAAAAACATATTTAAAATATTCAATCCCAGATAGATCCGGTCTCTTCTTCCACGATCCATTCCCATATAAGCACCCAGATAAATATTAAATTGTAATGCCGTGATCAGGGCTGCTCCGAGCACCTGCAGGAATGTCCATATGTTCATTTATTATCTCACCTTCTATGTTCCGGCCACTGTATCCCGCATCCATTTTCTGACTTTTTTCTTGTCTTATATTAACAAATTTACTATAATATTACCAGTTAATTAGAAATAATTCTTCTTGGGAATTACTATTTGCAGGGGGCAACAAATATGGACTTAAAACTTTTATTATGCGATGATTCGGATTTACAATTAAAAGAAACAACAACCTTCGTACATTCCTGTCTGAATACTTACACAGCATTTACATCCGTGATCAATCCTTACAAACCGGAAGAACTAAAGAAGTTGCTTGAAAATGATATGCTCGACTATGATATTGCCATTTTAGATATTGAGATGGGCGAATTAAATGGTATCGACCTCGCTTCTGCGATCAACCAGCGATGCCCGCAATGTGCAGTTATTTTTCTTACCAGCCATACCGATTATATCTCTGACTCTTATGAAGTCCGTCATATATATTATGTTACGAAGGATTCCATACAAAGATATCTGCCAAAAGCCCTCGATAAAGCAGTCCGGCTTACTGTCGAACGCAAGACTCGATTTCTGGATATTACTTCCAATCGCAAACGCTATACACTCCCCTGCGATTCGATCACATATATCGAACGAATCGGGCGGGAGATCATTATCTATACAAATGAACAAAAATCGTACAAAGTATACGAATCCATTCAGGCTGTAAGTAAGCGTCTTCCTGCCTGTTTCTCACAATGCCACAGTTCTTTTGTGGTGAATCTTGAATATGTTAAAAATGCCGCCTCACAGGAGATTGAACTGACTGACGGTGTTAAACTGCCTGTCGGCAGGCGTTACGCCAAGCCGATCAAAGCCGCCTACCTGAAATACATTTCCGAGCACGCTATGTTGTAAACTAACGACAAGACAACTATATGACATGCGCTTGTATCCATTCATGCCGCAGAACACTCCCGTTCTATTCTCACTATCTAGTTGCTTTCATATGTTTCAGAAAATAAAATTCTGCAAATAACAATATTTCTGATAAAAAAGGGAATACTTGATTTTAACCGGAGCATATGATATATTGTGTTTAGGCAAAAACGATATTAACAGTCCGTAAGGGCAACAAAAAAGCCATGAGATGCCACTCATGGCTTTTTCTATTCCGTTTCGGCAAAGGTGGCTTAAACCTTAGGCTGGTTGCCGATTATTTGTCTCCGTCCAACCATTTGCATATGTAGTAGGCAACTACACTTGCCATAACAGAGATAATAAACGATACTAACACTTCCGTAAGTCAACCCCCCTTTCTGTGCCTATATAGGGGTGGCAACGGATTTAGTATATCACAGATGAAACTCTTTTACGAACAAAAAAGATGCCATTTACAACATAACCGCGACTTCGAAGGTATCGCCCTTGTCGGTAAACTCGACCGTGCCATCGTATTTGGCGACGATCTGACGGATAATCCGGACACCCCTGCCATGGTTTTCTGCATCGAGTTTTGTTGTATGGAATTGATTTTCTGTAACAGAAATCTCCGTTCTTTTGGAATTTTCAATGGTAACAAAGAAGTTGCTTCCACGATTCAATATCGATATATGTATGTATCTTTTATTTTTCCCATTTATATCCTGTGCCGGTACAGACTCGGCTGCTTCTATCGCATTGTCTAACAGATTGGCAAACAGACGGATCTTGTCGACATCTTCCATCTGAATCTCCGGTAAACCGGTCGGGATATTATAGGTAAATGCGATCTGTTTTTCTGTTGCAAGATCCCGCTTATCTGAGATCGTGCAGTCAAGGATCGTGTCATTTGTCACAATCATCTGTCTGATCTGTTCGATCTCCTTCTTCTTTTTTTCTATATATCCTTTGGTGTCTTTCTGTTCTCTGATCAGTTCATTGATCTCATTTGAAATCTCATATATCTTTTTATTGGTATCCTCGATCGTCTTCATATGCGTATACGAAGACTGAATACTTCTTGTAAACTGTTGTCTTTTCTTTTTCAGCTTTTTTGCTGAAATGATATTGTAGATCAGCGATCCTATAAGCGCAATTACTACTGCTATAATTATCCATGTTTTCTCGTTTATCTGCGGCATATTATCCTCTGATTATCCTATTTCTATATGTAACTCTGCAATACAGGTGATCCGGTATGCAATAAAATTTTATACTTAGCTATCCTATCTGTGCGTACAAATTTTAGTATATCTATTATTTTTTCTCTGTCAATAATATTTTTGCCTTTAGATTTTGTCCCAGATAACACCCTGACTGCGTTTTCCTCTTTCTATAAAAATTATATATATGGGTTGACTCTTTCATTTTTGAAGTTATAATAGTTCTAAAAAGAACTTTATGAAAATGAGGAATACATATGACTATTCAACCGCCATCCAATATTTTTGATATGACAAAAAGTCTGATGAAGCTTCAGGAAAAATATCTTGAAAGCATCCGGACAGACTATAAGCTTTCACGGATTGAAGTTATCATCATTACTTTTTTACACAATAATCCGGCACATGATACTGCCAGAGATATCGTAGAGTTTCGTATGCTGCAGCGTGGAAATGTATCCACAGCCATTGATTCTCTCACCGACAAAGGCTATCTGACCAGACATCCGGACACAAATGATAAACGAATCATTCATCTGAAGCTCTCCGATAGATCAATTCCTGTTATACATGCGATCGAGAAAAAGCAGGACGAACTGATCTCCTGCATCTTTGAAGGTTTTTCAGATGACGAAAAGAAGAATTTTGCATCCTATAACAAGCGTTTGTATGACAACGTGTTATCACATTTAAAATAATATGATCACAACACTGCTGCCTGAATACCGGGCAGTTCGGACAATACTATATTCAGGCAAGCTCATATCGCAATTAACTTTTATACAATATAAAACATCAATCAAAGGAACGAGGAATATACATGAAGAAACAAACACAAACCTACAGCATAACCGATTCTCCAAACAACACATCAAAAGCTTCACCACCAACCGGCGAAGAATCCATATCGAAAAACATCAGGGACAACCAACCGAACCGAATTGTTCACAACTCAAGCTCATCCGACCGGGAATTTCTGGCAAAAGAACCGATCGGCAAATTACTGGCAAAGCTCGCACTTCCTACAGTCGCCGCACAGATGATCAATATGCTGTATAACATCGTTGATCGTATTTACATCGGTCATATCCCACAAAACGGTTCACTGGCACTTACCGGTGTCGGTGTCTGTATGCCCCTTATCATGATCATCTCCGCTTTCGCGGCTCTGGTCGGAAATGGCGGTGCTCCACGAGCTACCATCTATATGGGCAAAAATAAAAAAGACGATGCCGAGAAAATCCTCGGTAACTGTTTTACCATGCAGATCATCTTATCCGTTATACTGACTGCTGTTCTTCTGATCTGGAATCGCGACCTGCTTCTGGCATTCGGTGCAAGTAAGAATACCATTAACTATGCAACCTCATATATGAATATCTACGCCATCGGCACAATCTTTGTACAGCTCACTCTGGGTATGAATGCATTTATCACTGCACAGGGCTTCGCCAAAGAAGGTATGTTGTCCGTACTGATCGGTGCGATCGCGAATATCATCTTAGACCCGATCTTTATCTTTGCGCTTCATATGGGAGTAAAAGGCGCGGCCCTTGCAACGATCATTTCTCAGGGTTGTTCCTGCATCTGGGTCTTAAGCTTCCTCTTCGGCAAGCGGACAACTCTCCGCATCCGTGTGAAAAACCTCGGTTTGCAGGCCTCCTATATCCTGCCATGTCTGGCACTCGGTTCTGCCGTCTTTATCATGCAGGGAAGTGAAAGTATCATATCCGTGTGCTTCAACTCCTCCCTTCTGAAATATGGCGGAGATATGGCCGTCGGTGCTATGACGATCCTTACCAGCGTCATGCAGTTCGCCATGCTCCCACTTCAGGGACTTGGCCAGGGTGCTCAGCCGATCATCAGTTATAACTATGGTGCAAAAAATGCATCCAGAGTAAAGGATGCATTCAAACTTCTGCTGAAGGTCAGCCTGACATATTCTGTTTTATTATGGCTTTGCATTATATGTTTTCCTCAGGTTTTTGCATCCATCTTTACCCCGGATACAGCCCTGATCACATTTACCAAGGATGCACTTAGATACTACCTTGCGGTTATGTTCTTATTTGGAATCCAGATCTCCTGCCAAATGACATTCAATGCTCTCGGCAACGCTCCGGCATCCATCATCGTTGCGATCATGCGTAAATTCGTCCTGTTGATCCCATTGGTCTTCATTATGCCGCATATCTACACCGCAGATAAGACAATGGCTGTCTACATGGCAGAACCGATCGCGGACCTGATCGCCGTAACCTTCACCGCCATCCTGTTCTTCTTCCAGTTCAGAAAGGCACTACGAGAGATCGAGTAAATAATTCTATCAGATAAAATGACCGGATAATCATATCCTGTTCTTACAGGCATTTGACTATCCGGTCGTTTATATTTTTCATCGAGCTTTTTCATGCTTTAATTCAGGCAACACCGTGGCACACATTGTAAAGAAGCTGGCACATCCGCCGATCAGATTTGAAACCGGCTCTGCCCAGAATACACCATCCACTCCAAGATTCCCAATTTTCGGAAGCAGAATGGTAAGTGGCACTACGATAAATGCCTTCCGAAGCAGAGAAAAGAAGGTAGCCTTTTTTGCCTTTCCAAGCGCAAGGAACACACTCTGTCCGGTAAACTGCAATGCCATAAAACAAAATCCAAAGAAATATATATGTAATGCCGGAACCCCTTTTGCGATCAGTTCCGGTGAATGATTAAATATACGGATAAACGGCTCCGGGAACAATCTGAGAATGCCCCATGCCGCAAAAGTATAGGTTACGCATAATATAGTCAGGAAACGGATGGCTTTCCGTACCTTCTCATATGCCCCTTCTCCATAATTAAAGCTCATGACCGGAGATGCACCATTTGTAATACCCATAACCGGAAGTGTACAGATATCCCGCACGGAATTCAATACGGTCATAACGCCCACATAGATATCCCCACCATAGACCTGAAGTGTCGCATTACATACAACCTGTACCAGACTGTTTGTAAATGCCATGATAAAGCTGGATACTCCCAGACTGATGATCCGCAAAACCCGTTTCCACTGCAGCCACATACAGCTCCATTTCAAATGAAGCACTGCCCGTTTTCCGGTCAGGAATACAAGTACCCATACTGTCGAGCAAAACTGAGAAATGATCGTCGCAATAGCCGCTCCTCTTACTCCCAGATTTAAAGTAAAGATAAATATAGGATCCAGTATTATATTTAAAACTGCTCCGATCAGAACCGATATCATCCCTGTATTTCCAAAGCCCTGACTGTTGATAAACGGATTCATTCCTACCGATACCATGACAAATACCGTTCCCAGCAGATAGATCCGAATATAGGAGCCTGCATATGGGAATGTATCATCACTTGCACCAAACAGATAAAGAATCGGCTTATAAAAGATCAGCCCGATAATCGTCAATACAATCCCTGTTCCGATCAATAACGTAAAAGCATTTCCCATCAGATGCTCTGCTTCTTCATCATTACCCTTACCGCGTTCCATGGAACAAAGCGGTGCACCTCCATTTCCATACAGATAGGTAAAGGCGGTGATCAGTGAAATGATCGGAAAGCACAGACCTACCCCTGTCAGTGCAGTTGTACCGACTTCCGGGATCCGCCCGATGTAGATCCTGTCAACCACGTTATATAAAAGATTAAGTAGCTGTGCCAGGATCATTGGTACAGCTACTTCTATAATATTTCTATATACATTTCCACTTGAGAAATCTGTCTGATGTGCCTGCAATACCGTCTTCCTCTTTCAAAATAACATACAATATGATCCGTTCTGTTCCGTCAATACTTTCAAAAGCATTGTCTGTCAGAAAATACTTTTCAGAACTGTCTTTTATATTATATTCTTTTTTGAAGTGAAGTCAAATAACACTTATCCTCTATGCGTGATAAAGGTTGACCGCCTTTTCGATCAGTGCCAGTTCCTCTGCTTCCATCTCGGTTGTTCTCTGCTTCTCAGCAGCCTTCAGATTACTGAGTATCTGTTCCGGCTTCGATGCACCGATCAAAACAGTTGTAACCTCCGGTTTGTTCAGCAGCCATGCAATCGCAAGCTCTGACAAGCTCATATTATAGCCTGCTGCAATATCATTTAACTCTGTCAGAAGCGGACGCATCGATACGACCTGATCCTCATGAAGGAACCGTCCGTCTCTTGCCACCCGGCTGTCCTTTGGAATATTCTGCAGATATTTATCGGTTAACATCCCCTGTGCCAGTGGAGAAAAGCAGATCAGTCCTCTTCCGGATGCATATGTCTGCTTCAGTAGTCCGTTCTTCTCAACTGTCCGATCCAGAATATTGTAACGATTCTGATTGATGATAAACGGACAATGCAGTTCATCCAGAATCCGCTCTGCTTTCGCCATCGTCGGGCCGTCATAATTCGACAGACCTACATATAAAGCCTTACCGCTTCTTACGATCTGTGCAAGCGCTTCCATCGTTTCTTCTAACGGTGTGTTCGGGTCCATGCGATGGTGATAGAAGATATCTACATATGGAAGTCCCATTCTCTTTAAGCTCTGATCCAGACTCGCAATCAGGTATTTGCGGCTGCCCCAGTTGCCATAAGGACCTTCCCACATATCAAATCCTGCTTTTGTACTGATCACCATCTCGTCTCTGTAAGCACTCATTTCTTCCCGGAGGATTCTGCCGAAATTTTCCTCTGCGCTTCCATATATCGGACCGTAATTATTTGCCAGATCGAAATGTGTGATTCCGTGATCAAATGCGGTAAAGCACATCTGTTTCATATTCTCATAATTATCTACACTACCGAAATTATGCCATAGACCAAGTGCGATCGGAGGAAGCATCAGACCACTTTTACCGCAATGGCGGTAAAAATCCGTTCCTTCTGTCTCTGTATATCTGGTCTTTGAAGCTGCATATTCTGCCATATAAACGAACCCCTTTCTATCTTAAACAAACAGGCAATTGTATCTTCTCTATGCCCTGTATTCCGGCACGTTTACAATTGCCTGTCTGTTACTTATTTACTGAATATTTTCATTATGCACCATAGCCATCCGGATTCATGCTCTGCCATCTCCATGAATCTGCGCACATCTCATCGATTCCGTATTCTGCTTCCCAGCCAAGTTCTTTCTTAGCAAGAGTTGCATCAGAATAACAGGTTGCGATATCACCTGCACGACGAGGCTTGATCTCATAAGGGATTTTCTTACCGCACGCCTTCTCAAATGCCTTAACAACATCTAAAACGCTGTATCCTTTTCCTGTACCCAGATTGTAAATCTTTACACCCGGATTCTCTTTGATCTTATTGATCGCTTTTACATGACCCTTGGCAAGATCTACAACATGAATGTAATCTCTGACACCTGTTCCGTCCGGTGTATCATAGTCATCGCCGAATACACCAAGACAAGGAAGCTTTCCTACCGCTACCTGTGCTACATAAGGAAGCAGGTTGTTTGGAATACCCTTTGGATCTTCTCCGATCAGTCCACTCTTATGTGCTCCGATTGGATTGAAGTAACGAAGCAGGATTACATTCCATTCCGGATCTGCTGTGTGGATATCTGTCAGGATCTGCTCAAGCATATGCTTGGTCCAGCCGTAAGGATTTGTGCAGACACCCTTTGGACATTCCTCTGTGATCGGAATAAATGCAGGATTGCCATATACGGTTGCAGATGATGAAAAGATAATGTTCTTGCATCCATTCTCGCGCATTGCCTTGCAAAGTGTTAATGTACCCGCGATGTTATTCTCATAATATTCGAGTGGCTTACGAACAGACTCACCAACTGCTTTTAAACCTGCAAAATGAATTACTGTATCCGGCTTTTCTTTTGCAAAGATTTCGTTCATTGCATCCAGATCACGGATATCCTTCTCATAAAATGTTACGTCTTTTCCTGTTATCTCTTTTATTCTTCCAATTACTTTCGGACTCGCATTATACAGATTGTCAACAACTACTACATCATATCCTGCTTCTAATAATTCAACGCAAGTATGACTTCCAATATAACCAGCACCACCTGTTACTAAAATCTTCATATCATAATCCTCCTGTAAAATAAATTCTTAACCTTCGGTTATCGCAACATTTATCGGTACCGGATTCTCTGTTACGATAACCACTATCATCATTATACACGAGAATAAAAACTAATCAATAGTTTTTGCTAAATTTTTACTAAAAGTTAGTAAATTTTATTCTTTTTTGTTTACTGCATGAATTCTACCGCATGCTTCCGCTTCCATATCGGCATCAGATTCCGCTGGCAGGTTGGATTCTTCCGCTGTTCAATCCCGATCGTATGAAAGAAGGTCTTCCAGAGTTCGGTATATTCATCCTTCAATAATTCCGTCTGTCGGAGCGTCTTTATTTCCTCATCGGACAACTCCCGCAAATACATCTTCTGAGCCTTTTCCTTCATATATCGGTTCTGTTCTGAAATCTCTCTTTCTCTATCTGCCTGCTTTTCCTGCTGCCCTGAGTAATGTTTTCCCGGATGGATCACCGCATACTTCCGGTTATCATCAAGGATCATAAAATATTCGTCCGGCATCCGGTCTGCAAAATGCTCTGCCACCTGATAGATCACATCATGCTTCGGTTCCAGATGACAGACATACACCTTATTATCAATCGAATTGAATCTGGCAAATTCCCGAAAATGATGAATCTCATTTCCAACTGCCCGCCGAATCTCCAGCATCCGGCTGACCGGAGGCTCTGCAAGCATCCCGATCACCCTTGGTCCTGCCTGAAATCCGATCCGCAAAAACCGGTAGATATCGTCCAGTACATCATCTTCCATCAGACAGGCATAATACACATCGATATATGCCTGCATCCCGATCTTATTTCGAACGGAACGCAGAACCTTTTCCGTCTTTTCTGCATCGGCATCCACATGGACATACTCGTCAAATAAAGTTGCCTGCACGATCGGCTCTGTCCGTAACCGCACCTTATCATGTCCGACCCGGAGTGCATAGACCCATGCATCATAGATGCAGGTCATCATATCTTCTAATTGATGTTTACAGGTAAATATCCTCATATTTACATTCTCCCATCTATATCCTCATCTATCTATAAAATCTATCCTGACAATATTTCTTCATACAATCGTCTATTCTTAAATAGAATTTTACATTTATCCACAAATCAATTCGGAACTCCAAATACTCCCTGAGCATCAAAAAAGGATAACTGCTTATATTCTTCTTCCTTATGCTCTACCTGCCAGTTTTCTTTTGCATGCTCGCCTATCAGTTGTCTGGTAATATACTGCTCTTCGATCGGTATCTTATACATCATCCGTCCTCCACAGGTAATAAAATAATGCGCCCGTTTCAACACCACGCCCATCTTCTTCAGATGGTCAAATTCCAGATGTCCGTACCGTCTCGCCTTTACAATCCTGCCTGCTGATTTCGGTCCTATCCCCGGCACCCGGAGCAGCGTATCATAAGAAGCTGTCTGCACTTCGATCGGGAACTGTTCCAGATGCCGGATAGCCCAGTCGCATTTCGGATCCATCCGGACATTAAAATTCGGTCGCTCCTCCGACAACAATTCATCTGCCTGAAATCCGTAAAACCGCAGCAGCCAGTCTGCCTGATACAGTCGGTGTTCTCTCAGAAGCGGAACCGGAGTCGCAAGAGACGGAAGTGCCGAGTCCTCATTTACCGGAATATAGGCGGAATAAAAGACACGTTTCAGATCATAGTTCTGGTATAACTTCTGTGTCGTCTGAACCAGCGTATAGTCGCTCTCATCGGATGCCCCAATGATCATCTGTGTACTCTGACCTGCCGGTGCAAATGTCCGCGGCTTCCATGTATCCCGAGTTGCCGGAGCAAAGGAAGCAGCTTTCTTCCAAAGAGAGCCGCCTCCATTACTCTGTGCTCCGGTCAGCCGTAACTGTTCTTTCCCGAATATACTTCCCGGCAGGTAACGATTCCCCAGACTGCGTTCCATTCTTGCATCTTTCCCTATCAGGGTTCTTGTCTCTGCGATCGTATCACGCACCTTCCCCATCGGAGTCATGATCGTCTGGAAGCTCTTATTCGGAGCAAGTTTCTTCAGGCTCTCCGCAGTCGGCAGCTCCAGATTCACACTGATGCGGTCGGCCAGAAATCCGGCAGCCGCAAGCAGTTCATCCGGTGCACCCGGAATCGTCTTTACATGAATATATCCGTTGAACCTGTATTTTGTACGAAGAAGCTGTAAAGTTATACAGATCTGCTCCATCGTGTATGCCGGATCACGGATCACACCGGAGCTTAAGAACAGCCCTTCTATATAATTCCTTTTATAAAATTCGATCGTCAGTTCACAGATCTCCTCCGGCGTAAAAGTGGCACGCTTGACATCATTCGATACTCGGTTCACGCAATACTTGCAGTCATAAATACAATGATTCGTCATCAGAATCTTGAGCAGAGAGATACAGCGTCCGTCTGATGCAAAGCTGTGACAGATTCCGCAGGATCGTGCATTTCCGAGCATTCCTTCCTTTCCTTTTCGATCCACACCGCTGGATGTACATGCCACATCATACTTCGCCGCATCCGCCAGTATATGTAATTTTTCCTGTATAGTTTTATTTGCTTGTATTTCGAACATATGTTTATTATAAGAACTTACGTTCGATTTTTCAAGTGGAAATTTTTGTTTTTTACATACGAAAAAGGCTTCCTGAAAGGATCCATGCAGCTAAATCAAACCTGTTCACTCAAATATTTATATCAAAATGAACAAGAGTATCATCTATTATTCCGCAAGACGCTTCCGCTCTACCTTCGACGTAATGGTACATAAGGCTACAAAATACGCAGCCTAAGTACCAACGCTCAGGCAGGCTTGCTTCACAATAATAATACTCTCGTCCATTTTTCTCAAAAACAATACTTTGCAAACAGGTTTGATATATCTGCAATATTAACAGGAAGCCTTTTTCTGTCTTTGTAATAAACTATATACATATTTCCACATTTAAAAATCAAACTGGTAATTGTTTCATATTGTGAAAATGTTACAGAATTGTTACAATTCCATTGTACTCGATCGATACATTTATAAATTACAACAGGAGGATTTTATTATGTGTATGAATTGTAACTGTTCAGATCTTTGGAATATGATCTGCAAATATCTAGGTTTAGGCTGTTAAATTATAAAAAAGGCTTCCCACTAATGTATGGGCTTATATCTTTATGGAACAGACCTTTTTTCACGTCGGTCCTTAGTGAACTGCGATAAGCAGTGAACTTAGTACCGTTATGTGAAAAATAGAACGCAAGTGTTCTGTGAAATAAAGGATATAGCCCATGCATCAGGGGGAAGCCTTTTTATTATTAAATATTTAAATTATTTCTTCTTATTCTTCAAGTCTGTCACCAGAATCATTGCTGCGCCGACTACCATAACGATCGCACCGATCAGCAGGAAGACGGTTCCATAGCCAAGGCTATAGACTATATCGCCATTGGCATTATTCTTGATCTGAACCATTGTATTGACCAGATCGATCATGATCACAGCCAGAGTCAGGATCGCTGTAAGTAACGTCCATTTTCTTGCATTTTTAAATACCATTATAATACTTGTGATCAATGCAAAAAATATAACAAGGATTCCGTCTCCACTCAGGAAATTGACGGATTCTGTTGTTCCATCCACAGTCGCCTGAACGAACGGCTGGAAGTTTGCCCATATCAGAAGCATCGCCATAAGTCCGATCAGAACTCTTCCGATCGCGACAGGTTTCGGTGTCTCCATCTTCTCATTTGCTACATTTGAAAACCGTTTGGAGATTCCTCCATAGGTCTTACTGTAATCCATAATGGATAAATCTTTCTCTCTGTGCTCTCCACTGCCGGAGGTTGTCTGCACAGAATCTTTCTCATTCTGTTCTGCCATAAAAAACTCCTTTAATTACTCCTCTGGGACAAGGCTACGATCGTGACACGATTTACAACCTTTGTCATTGCTTCCTACTGCTCCCGGAAAATGATATTTCCTGTCGCTGCATCCATCTCGTCTACAATTGCAAGGGATTCCAGATGATATCCCAGATTCCGGATGATCTGTCCGCCGGTCTGGAAGCCTTTTTCGATTACGATACCGATTCCCGCAACATTTGCACCGGCTGATGTCACGATAGAGATCAATCCCTGAAGCGCACAGCCATTTGCGAGAAAGTCATCAATGATCAGAACATTGTCATCCGGATTCAAGAACTTCTTTGACACGATAACCTGATTCTTACATTTGTGGGTAAAGGATTCTACCTCTGCCACATATACTTCACCTTCTATATTGATGCTTTTTGATTTCTTCGCAAAGATAACAGGCACATCAAACTGTCGCGCTGCCACACATGCAATCCCGATTCCGGATGCCTCAATCGTGAGGATCTTATTGATCGGCGTTCCTTCAAAACGCTTCTTAAATTCTTCACCGATCTGGTCAAATAACCGGATGTCCATCTGGTGATTCAAAAAGCTGTCAACCTTTAATACATTTCCGTCTTTTACAATTCCGTCTTTTACAATTCTTTCTTCTAAGAAATTCAACTGTAGTTCCTCCTTGAGATTGCTTTCGTCCTTAACAAACAATTAGTACAATCATACATCATTTCTCGACGAGATTCTACTGGAAATGTATTTTTTTATGATTCGGATTATTTACGCCTACCAGTCTGATCCCATTTTGCTGAGTGCTGATGCAATACTATCAATTCCAAGCACGATCAGATACAGTCCGATCAGATAACCGAATGCGACAACTGCCATAATCGGTTCTATCAGAAGCATAACTCCGATCACGATACCGATGATATTCAACAACAGGGATACAAGTCCGAAGCTGTTACCTGCAAAATACCGTACAGTGCTGATATGGGACAGTCTGGATATACTGTGCATAATGATCCAGAGTGCAAAGAGCCAGATCACTAACCGTTGTGCGGCTCCCGGACAGAGGATCAGCATCATACCAAGCAGGGTACTTAAGATGCCGGAGGTCAGGGATACTGTCGGTACAACTCCCATATGCCGCTCCATCTTTACATAAAATATAATATCTGCTATACCGCTGACTGCTGCCACGATTCCGTAACAGATGACAATACTGTTCAACATACTTTCAGGACGGATCATCGTAAAGATGCCAAGTATAGTGAGTATAATTCCAAGTATCAGCTCCATCCAGCCAAATCCTGTTCGTTTCCTCATAATTCTCACCTCTTATCCTGTAAAATGCTCATAAATTCGTCTCCTGTGATCGTCTCTCTCTCATATAAAAAGGCTGCCAGTTCATCCAGCTTTTCCCGGTTCTCCTCTAAGATCTTACGTGCTTTTTCATGCTGAACCTTCACCAGTTCTACAACCTTGCGGTCGATCTCCCGCTGGGTTTCCGGTGAACAGGTAAGGGATGTATCCCCACCAAGATACTGATTATTTCTCGTCTCCATCGCAACCATATCAAAGTCATCATTCATGCCATACTGGGTGATCATTGCCCGTGCGATCTTCGTTGCCTGCTCGATATCATTCGAGGCTCCGGTCGTAACCTCACCGAATACCACTTCCTCTGCTGCACGTCCACCGGTAAAGGTTGCAATCTTATTTTCCAGTTCTTCTTTTGTCAGCAGATATCTGTCTCCCTGCTCCACCTGCATGGTATAGCCGAGCGCACCTGAAGTTCTCGGAATGATCGTGATCTTCTGTACCGGTGCTGAGTGCGACTGCATGGCCGCTACGAGCGCATGTCCGATCTCATGATAGGCAACCACATGCTTTTCTTTATCTGATAAAACAGCATTCTTCTTCTGATATCCTGCGATAACTACTTCTACACTTTCTTCAAGATCTGCTTCTGTAACGATCGTTCTGCCTGCCCGTACTGTTCGAAGAGCTGCTTCATTTACGATATTGGCAAGCTCTGCACCGGAAGCTCCCGCTGCCATTCTTGCGATCGTATGGAAATCCACATCATCCGAAACCTTGATCTTTCTGGCATGTACCTGAAGGATTGCTTCCCTTCCTTTCAGATCCGGAAGTTCAACCGGGACTCTACGATCGAATCGACCCGGACGGGTAAGTGCAGGATCAAGCGATTCCGGTCGGTTTGTTGCCGCCAGAATGATAACGCCGTTGTTTCCTTCAAAACCATCCATCTCAGTCAGGAGCTGATTCAAGGTCTGTTCTCTTTCATCATTTCCTCCGATCTGTCCGTCACGCTTCTTACCGATCGCATCGATCTCATCGATAAATACGATACATGGTGCTTTTTCCTTTGCCTGCTTGAACAGATCTCTGACCTTGGAGGCACCCATACCTACAAACATTTCTACGAATTCCGAACCGGACATCGAGAAGAACGGTACATTGGACTCTCCCGCAACTGCTTTTGCAAGCATTGTTTTACCGGTTCCCGGAGGACCTACTAACAGGACACCCTTTGGCATCGAAGCACCGACATCCGTATATTTCGCAGGGTTGTGCAGATAATCAACGATCTCTGCCAGATTCTCTTTTGCTTCATCCTCTCCTGCGACATCCGAGAAACGGATACCATTTGTCGACTGCACATATACCTTGGCATTGCTCTTGCCCATTCCAAAGGACATCGCATTCTTACCGCCCGCCTGTTCGATCAGCTTCTTACTGAAATACTGGCCCAGTCCGATGAATATAATAATCGGAAGAAGAAATCTCAACAGGAAATTCCAGACCGGTGATACCGTCTCATCGACATTCTTTGAAAATACCGCTCCGGCATCGTATAACCGTTCCGTCAGTCCCGGATCATCCATAGCTCCGGTCTTATAGTATGTGTTCTTATCCTTGTCTGTGAAGATGATCTCGGAATCATCCACCTCTACTTCGCCAATATTTTTCTCATTGATCATCTTCATAAATGTTCCGTAATCTACTTCCTTGACCTGTATCTTCATCAGAAGCGGATAAATAAACATATTAAAAACCAGAAGAACGACCAGCACGATCCCATAATAGAAGATCAACGGCTTCTTGGGTGATTTTACTTCTTTCATATGTCTCCTCTCTTTCCGGCAGGTACCTGTAATTTCTACATATATGTACTGCCTTTTCCTGTATTATTTCTGAGTTTCGCAAATTATCGCAGCAATCGCCGCTGACCTGTGTTGACATAGCTTTTGGTATTGGTTATACAGGCAAAAGTCTGTTAGCACTCATATCGCAGGAGTGCTAAGTTTCTTTTAGAACAATATAGCCAGAAAAAAAGGAAATGTCAATCTCTTTTATAAAGATTTCACACTTCCTTTACAGCTTTTTATTTTATATTATTTTGATACATCAATTACAAATTCCGGCGTTCCCATTGCTCCTGCACCCAGCTCATATTTATTAAAAAATACCACAACCTGATCCTTGTCATTGATATAAAACTGTGTATCTTCATTGATCAGATCTTCCAGATCTAAATCTTCCCAGAGATAGAATTTCTTTTCGTCGTCCCAGGTATTGATCTGCTTCTGAACCTCATCGGCTATGATCTTCTTGTAATTGCTGCCAAACCATTCTTTTAATGTAATATCCTTTCCTGTATCCAGATCAATGTTATAATAGAACATCTGGTAATAACCGGTTGCCCGGGTCTCATTTTCACTGATCACAAAGGATACATAATGTTCATCCAGACATTTGACCTCATAGTCAATAACGATATCATATGGGATAAAGTTCTTCGGATCTCCCCCGGTTAATATATAAGCGTTATACTCTTCTTCCGCACGCTTCTTACTTGCCTCCACTTCCTGGTTGATCATCTTTGCTATCTCACGATTCACACGCTTTTCCAGTTCGGAATTTCCGGTATTATTCAACTGCGGAACTTTCACATTTACATATTTGGCTTCATCCTCATATTCATATTCCCGGAAGGTAAATACCTGACACACAGGACCGATAAACGGCGTATCGGCAGCTGCCTTTGCAAACGTCGGAGATACATTCAGCAGAACCACAAATATCAAAAACATTGCAGCTACGGCCTCTCCTGCATAACGCAGTATATGTTTCTTCCGTCTCGTATATATATTAACAGGCTTCTGATCCGACATCCCTGTGCTCTCTGTCGTCAGCCCTTCTTCTATCGCTTCCTGAACTATGGAATTCAATTGTTCCGGGATTTTTATATTTTCATATTCCTCTTTATTAAACTTCATCATAAACCTCCAAATCCAGCTTTAAGAGTTTCAAAGCCTTATACAACCTTGATTTTACTGTGTTGATATTATCTCCTGTAACCTCTGCGATCTTGTCAAATTGCATATCTTCAAAAAAACGCAAAAGAACGACTGTTTTCAATTTTGCCGGAAGCCGATCCATAGAATGATACAGATCGACATATTCCTCCTGCTTTCCCGTTCTGTCTGTACTGTCTTCAAGTGAATCATCCTCCTGCAGATAGACAACCTTTTTTTGCCTTCGCAAAGCCATCAGACATTCATTGATCAGTATACGATACGCCCATGTTTCAAAGTATTCCGGACTTTTTACCTGGCTCCGGTTCTGCAGTATCTTAACGACCGCATCATGAACCGCATCTAAAGCATCCTGTTCATTCTTCATATAGCCAAATGCCATCCGATAAAACTTCTCCTGATTATCCTCAATAAATCGTATCACCACAGTTGACCGGATTCCCGTATCTTGTGATTCCTGCTTTTTATAACCGGCACGTTCATTCTGATATTTTGTTTTTCTTAAAATACTACGCTCATTCACGTTCTGTTCCCTCTGTTAATATTTTTATTTATCCAGTGTATGTTCCTCCAGATATGTGAGCCATTTTTCACAATATTTCTTATTCAGATGAATTCCATCTGTGGCCGCATCATCCGGCAGAACTCCATCTGTTGATACCGCTTCCTGCACATTCACAAATGTAGCACCTTCATCCGCTGCAAGCTGCTCTAATCGTTTATTATATTCCGCGATCTTATCATTTCTGACATATCCGCCGGAATCCGATACCGCTTTACTTACCGGAAGTACCGACTGAATAAATATCTTTGCAGATGGATTTTGTGCCTTAATATCATCAATGATCTGCTTGTAATCTGAGATAAATATATCATTACTGATCCAGCCTGTCTCATTGATTCCAAACATTAAATATACACGATTATATCTTGTTCTGGCAAGTGCCTCCATCACTGACCGGTCTTCATCGTCCTGATGGATTACTTTTGCGGTATATGCGCTTGCAACAGTTAATCCCTTGTGTACATATGCGGTTGTCTGTATACCGGTTTGTAACACGAAGCCTTCCGTTCTGGAATCTCCGACAAATACCGCATCCGAAAAATCATTTGATTTGTCATCGCTCTTTAAATCCATGTTTTTTACTGATCCTGTTGTAGTATCATCTCCCCGGCCTGTCAGCAATGTCTCTTTCACATTACCGATTCCGGAACTCTCTGTCGTACTTGTCTCTGTCGTACTTACCTCTGTTGTCACAGGCTCCTGCGTTGATCCTTCTACAATCGGTCTGTCTTTCGCCATATGTATGAACCGAATACTGATGCAGAACGCAAACAGAAGCATTGCTGCTGCCGTTCCACGCATAAATATCTGCTGTCTTCTTCTCCTTCTCTTTCTCTTTTGCTGCATTAAGAACATCTTTCTTCTTTTTTGTAATCTGACTCTATTCCTATTCTGACGCATTATCCGTTCCTCCTTATCTATCTCAAAAGTATTTCTTACTTTGTTTTCTATTATTTAGATGTTTAAGGATGAGAAAAAGTTGATACAAATTTATATTTTTTGAAAAAATTTTGATTTGACGAAATTTTAATCTGAAGTTCCTTGCTTTATGCAATAAGACTTTCCATATAGAAAAAAACATCCGATCGGTTAACGACATATTCATATCTGTTATCCGATTAGATGTTTTTTGTTTATCTATTATTTTTACTTATCTGTTATTTTTATTATGCTTCTTCCCTTGCTTCCAGATCAAAATGCTCCCTGACCAGCTTCACAACTACACCGGAAAGCAAGAATACTGCGATCAGGTTTGGTATCGCCATCAGACCATTGAAAGTCTCTGCAATACTCCAGAGCAATCCAAGATCTAAGGTTGCACCAACGATAGCAACCAGTGAATAAACAAACATAAACGGCTTATTTACCTTTGTTCCGAACAAGAACTCGATACACCTCGCACCATATAATCCCCAACCAATAATAGTTGAAAATGCGAAACAGCACATTGCCACAGCTGTAAAAAGTGATACCCAGTTGCCATATGTAGCAGTAAACCCACTGATCGTAAGCTCAGCGCCCGCTGCCTGTCCATATGTGATCGGCACTTCGCTGCAAAGTATAACCAATGCAGTCAGGGTACAGATAACTATAGTATCTACGAATACTTCAAAGATTCCAAAGAATCCCTGTTTTACCGGCTTTCTTGTATCTGCACATGCATGTGCGATTGAACCTGTACCAAGCCCGGCCTCATTTGAAAAGATACCTCTTGATACACCCTTCTTCATGCTCATGAAAAAGCTTCCAACAACACCACCGGTTACTGACGCCGGTGAAAATGCGCCTTCCACAATCTCTTTAAATACTGCCGGCACATGATTGATATTTAAAATTACGACTCCAAGCGCAAGCACCACATAGAACAGCGCCATAAATGGTACCAGCTTCTCTGTTACCTGTCCGATTCTCTTAATCCCGCCAAGCAGGATCAATGCAAGCAGGACTGCGAGCACAATACCGATGACCAGATTTATAGTTGACGCGGAATCCTTTGAAATAATTCCATAATTAAATAATGCAGAATCGATCGCTGTCGTGATCGTGTTTACCTGTGTGGCATTTCCTGTACCGAATACTGTGATCACACCAAATGCCGCAAACAGATATGCAAGCCAGTGCCAGTGCTTCTTCAGACCATTCTTGATATAATACATCGGTCCGCCGACAAATTCGCCCTTATCATTCTTCTCCCGGAAATGAACGGCGAGTGTTACTTCTGAAAACTTTGTACACATACCAAGAAGTGCGGATATCCACATCCAGAAGACGGCGCCCGGTCCACCGATAGCGATCGCTCCGGCAACACCCGCTATATTTCCTGTACCGACCGTAGCCGCAAGCGCGGTACACACCGCCTGAAACGGTGTCATGGCTCCATCGGCAGCCTGTTTCTTTCGAAACATTCGCCCGATCGTAACTTTCATCGCATATGGAAATTTCCGGATCTGCAGAAACCGGGTTCGGAAGCTTAACACCAGACCGACACCAATAATACAGATCATGGCAGGGACACCCCATATAAAGTTATTGACTACATTGTTGATTGATTCAATTGTTTCTAACATATTTTACTACTAATTTCCTTTACTATAATCTGGCAGGTTTTTCGAATTCAGGTCGTACGCTCTTAAATATGTCCATACGTTTCGGTGAAAATATTCGAAACCTAAACCTCTTCACGTCCGGTTTTTGCACGAATAAGCATTAGAATTACAAATAACAGCACGATACAAACCGGAAGCGCAAGCCATGAAAGTGCGGCAAGCTTCGCAGCCTGAAGAATTCCGATCAACAGATATCCAACCATACATACTGCAGCTACAACAATTGCATATGGAAGCTGTGTAGATACATGGTTTACATGCTCACAATGTCCTCCGGCAGATGCCATGATCGTTGTATCTGAGATTGGGGAGCAGTGGTCACCACATACCGCACCTGCAAGACAGGATGCGATAGAGATTACCATCATCTGTCCGGATGGGAATACGCCGATCACGATCGGGATCAGAATACTGAAGGTTCCCCATGACGTTCCGGTGGCAAATGCAAGTAAGGCTGCAACAATGAATATGATCATCGGCAGGAAGCCCTGCATGGAACTGGCAGAACTGGATACCAGATCAGCTACATATACCTTTGCGCCGAGGAGATTCGTCATACCGGAAAGTGTCCACGCCATTGTAAGGATCAGGATCGGTGCGATCATTGATTTGAAACCTTCCGGTATACATTCCGTAAATTCCCGGAAGGATAAGGTATCACGCAGCATGAAATAAATAAACGTAAATACCAGTGTAACAGCACCACCAAGCACCAGACCAACCGATGCGGATGAATTTGCGAATGCATCTACAAATGATGTTCCGCTGAAGAAACCACCTGTATATACCATTGCAATGATACAGCTTATGATCAGCACAACAACCGGCAGGATCAGATCCAGCACATGTGCATTTTCTTTTAAAATTTCTTCTTCATTATCTTCATATGGTCTTCCCGGAGTTGTGAACAGATCCCCTGCGATCGCATTCATTTCATGTCTCTTCATCGGACCGAAATCAACACGAAGAATGGTTACTCCAAGTACCATGACTAACGTAAGAAGCGCATACAGATTATATGGAATTGTCTGGATAAATACTGCAAATCCGTTAATTCCAGCATCTTCCGGTACGGATGATGTAACAGCTGCAGCCCATGAACTGATCGGTGCTATGATACACACCGGTGCTGCTGTAGCATCAATAATATAAGATAATTTGGCTCTAGATACTTTATGGCGATCTGTTACGGGACGAAGGACACTTCCTACAGTCAGACAATTAAAATAATCGTCTACAAAGATCAGGATTCCAAGAACCATAACGGATAATTGTGCACCAATCCTTGTCTTAATGTGTTTTGATGCCCATTTTCCAAATGCCGCAGAGCCTCCTGCTTTATTTAACAGGGATACCAGAATACCAAGCATAACAAGAAATACCAGAATACCCGCATTTCCTGAATCTGAAAGCTTCGCGATCATACCGCCATTTTCATTAAACAGCATGGTATTGATGCCTAACTCCAGATTAAAATTCGAATATAATAATCCACCTGTGATAATACCTGCAAGCAATGAGGTATAAACCTCCTTTGTGATCAGTGCCAGACCAATCGCAATAACCGGTGGAAGCAGAGATAATATCGTTGCATAGGTCTTACATTGATAATTCTCCGGATCTGCGATCTCCCCCGGTGTTTTACCGGTTACCACCATGAGTACGATTATGATCGCAATGAATATAAGCATCGCAATCTGTTTTCTTTTGATCTTCAATTTCTCTCCTCCAAAATTTTCTTTTGTTTTTTATGCCCTATGCTAAGCATTCTACTACATTCGTTTCCATAAAGGCACACTACTTTTCCAGTATAAAGTGCTGTCCCTGAGAAATCAAGTTTTACCTGACATTTTAAAAGGGTATTTTCGGAATTTGTTCCAAAAATACCCTGGTTTCTTATTTTATATCAGTATTGTACCTCTTATAAATCAATTACTTTTAGAAATCAACCTCTGAATCATAATAACAGCACTTTAAGAGTTTCTCCATCTCTTCCTGACTCGGCTGTCTTGGATTTGATCCTGTACATGCATCCAATATTGCATTTGCTGCGATCTCAGGCAACCGCTCTAAGAATACATTCTCAGGTACAAAGCCCTGCTCTGCCGGATAGCTGTCAGCACCATAATGTTTGATACAGTGTGGGATATTCAGATCATCGTTCATCTTACGCAGATAGTTGATCAGAAGTGTTACCTTCTCATCTAATGTATCACCGCCAAGTCCCATAAAGTCTGCGATCACTCCATATCTTTCTTTTGCAGTTTCATCCTTTGCATTAAATGCGATGACCTTCGGCAGATACATTGCATTTGCCGCACCGTGAATGATGTGTGCGCCATAATCCGCAAATGCTGCACCTGTTTTATGTGCCATAGAATGAACAATACCCAGAAGCGCATTTGAGAATGCCATACCTGCAAGGCACTGAGCGTTGTGCATCGCATCACGTTTTTCCATATCTCCGTTATAAGAACCAACCAGATCATTCTGGATCATCTTAATAGCATGTAATGCAAGCGGATCTGTGAAATCACAGTTTGCGGTTGATACATATGCCTCGATCGCATGTGTCATTGCATCCATACCGGTATGAGCAACTAACTTCTGCGGCATCGTCTCTGCCAGCTCAGGATCAACGATCGCTACATCCGGTGTGATCTCAAAATCAGCGATCGGGTATTTGATGCCCTTCTGATAATCCGTGATAATTGAAAAGGCCGTTACTTCAGTTGCAGTTCCTGAAGTAGATGAAATTGCACAGAAATGAGCTTTTTTACGAAGGGACGGAATACCAAATACCTTACACATATCTTCAAATGTAATGTCCGGATATTCATATTTGATCCACATTGCCTTTGCCGCATCAATCGGAGAACCTCCGCCGATTGCTATGATCCAGTCCGGTTCAAACTCCAGCATGGCAGCAGCACCCTTCATAACTGTTTCAACAGACGGATCCGGTTCAATGCCTTCAAATAACTGAACTTCCATTCCTGCCTCTTTCAGATTCTTTTCTACTTTATCCAGAAATCCAAAGCGTTTCATCGAGCCACCGCCAACACAGATCATCGCCCTTTTTCCTTTAAAAGTTTTTAATGCATCTAATGCATCCTTTCCATGATAAATATCTCTAGGTAACGTAAATCTTGCCATCTTTCCATCCTCCTATTACTCTATCTTATTGGTACGCCTAAGAAGCCGCAAACGACTCTTGCCTATAAAAAACAAAAAGTAGTGTACTACTACACTACTTTCTGATTATATCACAATTCTTTTCATTTCTCATTATATTTTTGTGAAATTTAAACAACTGTTTTTGTGAAAAATTAAATTTTCTAAACTTTTTATACAAAAAATGGCATTTTTCTAATGTTTGGCTACTTTCCTGCAAGAATCAGCTGAAGCAGACCCTTATCCAACATTAATGCACGGTTCCAGGGATTCAGAATAATGCCCTCTATATCGTCCGTCATTAAAACTGCTTCAAAGAGATGGCTGATATCTGCCATAAAGGTTGACATTACGGTTTCACCGCCCTTTATCTCCTCATCAAAGCTGGTAAATGCCATCCACCAGTACCGCTCATCCTCGGTCTGGATCGCCTGGATCTGCAAACTGCTCTCCGCACCCGCCGGTGGTATAACAGCAACAATGAACTGTCCATTTGCTCTCGCACGCCGTCTTATCACTGTAAGTGTATGTGCAAGCATTTCTTCTGTCGGTTCCTGCTGTAAAACAAGGATTGCTTCTTCAATTGTCTCATTTCCCTGTAAGCCTTCATCTACAGGTATCTGATCTTCATATTTTTTCGTATCCATATACCGTCTGATCTCCCAAATATCTTCTCATATTTTATCTTGAAAATCTTCTTTATAACAGTCCCTGAATCAGAATGATCAGGATCAGAACAGGAAGTACAAACTGGAAATATGGTTTTAATTTTACGGACATTTTCAATCCGGAACCGGTATTTACTTCCTCAATATAATTATCAAAGCCCCAACCCCATTTCGTAACACAGAACAACAGATAGATCAGCGAACCGAGTGGGAGCAGAAGATTACTTACCAGGAAGTCCTCACTGTCTAATACATCTCTGCCACCGATCAGGTGCAGATCACTCCACACGTTGTATCCCAGAACACAAGGAAGACTTGCGATCAGAATAATAACGCAATTGATGATGGCTGTCTTATTCCTGCTCCATCCGAACATATCCATCGCAAATGACATGATATTTTCAAATACGGCGATAACCGTAGAAAAGCTTGCAAATGTCATAAACAGAAAGAACAGAGAACCCCAGATCCTGCCGCCTGCCATATTGACAAATACATTTGGCAGCGTTACAAATATCAGCTTTGGTCCTGCAGTGACCTCTACTCCATAGCTGAAGCAGGCCGGAAAGATAATAAGACCGGACATAACTGCTACAAATGTATCAAGCGCACAGATCCTGACACCTTCGCCTGCCAGCGCATGATCCTTGCTCATATAACTTCCGAAGATCTCCATCGCAGCTACACCAAGACTCAGAGTGAAGAAGGCCTGATTCATAGCCGCGGAGATCACATTTCCGATACCAACTTTCTCAACCGTTGACAGATTTGGGATCAGGTAGAACCGTAAACCTTCACCGGCTCCTGATAAAGTAATGCTGTGAACTGCCAGTACCACGATCAGCACCAACAGTGCTGTCATCATAATCTTACTGATCCGTTCCAGACCATTCTGAAGTCCACGGCTGCATACGATAAATCCGACAATAACCGTCAGAATCATCCAGAAGCCCATCTGCTTTGGATCGGCAAGCAGATTCGAGAATACAGATCCGGTTGAATCCGCATCCATACCAGCCTTGAATTCGCCTGTTACGAATTTATAAAAATACGATACCATCCAACCGGATACGGTTGTATAGTACATCATCAGTACATAACAGCCAAGGATCGCAAACCATCCATGAATGTGCCATTTGCTCTTTGGTTTTTCAAGCTCCTTATAAGCCAGAACTGCACTCTTTCTGCTTCCTCGTCCGACAGCAAGCTCCATCGTCAGAACCGGAAGTCCCATCACCACAAGGAACAACAGATAGAACAATACAAAGATTCCTCCACCATTTTCCCCTACTACATATGGGAATCTCCATACATTTCCGATTCCGATCGCGCATCCTGCACTTACTAATAAAAATCCTAAACGGGATTTAAATGATTCTCGTTTCATATTTTCTACTTTTTCTCCTGTATTTCTTGCTTCTCTATGCCGCTGCTTTAAGCATCCGATCTCGCATAAGAATTCTTCATCTGATTACTCAGTTCATATAAGACTTTGGAAAGCGTATTACCGGTCTCTTTCCGGAGAATATCTGCCATTTCCTGATTGGCCTGCTTCCGAAGCGCGCTTCGTTTACCGGCATCTGCTTCTTTTTCTATCTGCTCATCATATCGGTTGATCACTGCATGCCCTTTCGCAAGCATAGTTTCCTGATACCGTTCAATATGGAACAGAGACTTGCTGTAAGAGGCATCTGCCATCGCTGCGATCATACGGCTGTTCCAGTAGAAATTATCGGTAGATACGTCAGCGGTCGTGTTCGCCAGATATTCCGGTGTCGTGTCCACATTTGCATAAAATGGCACCATGACATTAAACGCATTTGAAGCAAATGCCACCCACTCGATCACACGACTGTCCTCTGCTCCATATGGTCGCATCTGGATCGCAGACATGAAATCAGTCCGGTTAATACCGATGGAACGATATGCACCTGCCATCTTCTTATCTCCATATGGGAGATATGGATCATATGGTGTTCCCTGATAATGCGCGGACAACACATATTTGACATCCTCCATCGTCACCTTATGCTCCGGAATCAGACTCCATGGAATGTCGTCCGATACCGGTGTGTAATCTGCATTTTCACCATCCCAGCGGTAGGTCTTCGGATTCAGATACCGCTCCATAAACCATGCTCTTGGCGTATTGTAGACATGATCCGAATCATCATGACTCCCAAATATCTCTCTTGGATTAATGAATCTGCCAAATGGCAGATCCGCATCTTCGGCCTTACGTTCTGTGCTTCTTCTAATAGTCAGATCCAGATGATTCTTCTCGATAAATTCCGGCAGATCTTTTGAGCACATATGTGCGTTCTGATCCGTTAGTGCATCCTTCATATCAAATACATCCATGCCGAACTGATTCGGCATCACAACATAGACATCATCCGGCACTTTTTTCGCGATCCAGTGATGTCCTCCGATCGTTTCCATCCACCAGATCTCATCCTGATCCTGGAATGCGATTCCATTCATCTCGTAGGTTCCGTACGTTTCAAGCAGACTGCCAAGACGTTCTACACCTGCTCTCGCACTTCTTATATATGGAAGTACGAGACAGACGATATCTTCTTCTCCGATTCCGCCCGGCATTTCTTCGTTTCCGTTCTCTGCCGGCTGATACTCGACCAGAGGATCTGCGCCGAGCACTCTCGGATTCGATGTAATGGTTTCGGTCGCTGTCATTGCAACATGGGCTGCATTTACACCGCTTGCTGCCCAGATGCCTTCCCCATCGATTGCATTGGGCATCGATGTATAGCGCATCGCTTCTTCCGGAAGCGGAATTTCCAGATGTGCCAGAACCGAACGGTAGATCTTCGGCTGTTCTTCCGGTTCTACGACTACAAATTTCTTCGGCATATAATGACCGGATCCTGAATCATCGTTTCTGGCAATGATCGTTGATCCATCATAGGATGCCTTCTTTCCAACTAATATCGTTGTACATGCCATCAGGCTTCACTCCTTTTTTCTGATACAATTCTTTTTCCTGTTCTGTATGTTTTCTTTTCATAGCTGCTGCCTGTTATCGTAACAGCTTCTCTTTTAATACCTTGATCACACCCTGATTGCGCATCGTATCTGCTACATGGGCTGCTGCCTGCTTTACCTCATCTCTGGCACTTCCGATCGCATAGCTTTCCTTTGCACAGGCAAGCATACCAAGGTCATTGATATTATCACCAAATACCATAACTTCATCCGGTTTGATCTCATATTTATCAAGCAGAAACTGTAATGCACTTCCCTTGTTGATCGATGGTTCCGAACAGTCTACCCAGTAAACTCCGGCAGGTGCCAGTAGAATGGTATCCTTCCATTTGTCATAAAACCAGTCTTTTACGATCCGCTCTGCATCCTCCGGGTGAAATATCGAGATCTTCACGATATCATCATTAATATCGGTAAGATCCGGCACTGCCTTGATCTCATAGCGATATGCTTCCCGCATCCAGTTATACAGTCGTCCATCCTCGCTTCCAACATAGGCATAATCCCTTCCACAGAGCAACAGCTCTACATCCGGCAGCTTCTCTGCATCCTCCACGATCGCACGGATCAGGTCTTTCTCCATCGGACGTTTGAGCCATGTTTCGCCCTTGCTTCCTCTGACAAATCCGCCATTATCCGGGATATATAAGATCTGATCTGCAACCGGTGCAAATAACTTTTTCAAGCTCGCATACTGCCTGCCGCTTGCTGCTACAAAAGTTATATTCTTTTCTTTTAATGCCTTTATTACATCATAGATCTCAGGATTGATCTCAAATGTTCCGTCAGGAACAAGAGTTCCATCCACGTCACTTGCTACTAATTTTATCATTTTTACTTACGCTCCATTTTCATTTAACTAAAAACAGCCGTCCGGCAACATTCTCTCCTATAGGAATAAATGTCTTACGCCTTCCGCATCAAATGTCACCTGTGGTACATGATCTACCTCGATCCGGTAAAGTGCATTTGCTGCCAGATGCTCGGCTGCCTGCTCCAGATCACGGATACCGGAGGTATTCTTGAATTCTTCAATGACCGCATCCAGACCATCCTCTGTGATGATACATTCATTCTCTTTCAGACCGATCCGCTTCAATACCTTTGGCAATGCAAATTTACTGAAAATGATCTTTTTTTCTTCAAAGGTATAATCCGGTATGTCGATAACCGCAAAACGTGACATCAATGGCGCACTGATATCTTCTTTATTATTTGCCGTTGCGATCGGATATACGCCAACGGTCGGGATCATACACTCCATATAGTTATCTGTAAATCCAAGATTATCAAGCAAAGTCAGAAGTACATCCGCAGGATTTCCATTTCCCTTTCCTGATGCAGCCTTATCAAGCTCATTGATAATAAATACCAGATTGGATTCTCCTGCGATCGAGAATGCTTCCATGATGATACCCGGCTTTGCATTTGCATAGATTCTGGAGCTTCCTGTAAGCTGCTCCGGATCATTGATCGAACTCATATCAAGGGTTGTCCATGGCAGTTTCAGAATACGGGCAACCGCATACGCGATCTGTGATTTTCCGGTACCGGCAGGTCCGACCAACAGAAGTCCATAAGCAGGAAGGGTATGAGTTCGGTTGATCTGGATAACCGTCTCCATGATCCTCTGCTTTACACGTTCCATTCCATATAATTCTTCATCCAGGATCCGTCTTGCTTCAACCGGATCGATCGCTTCAAAATAATTGCTCTTCCACTGAATATTCATCATGATCGAGAGTGCTCTCTGTGCATGACGACGCTCCTCCGGTGACACCTCATTTGATCTGGCAACAGCAAGATTTCTTCTCGCCCAGAGACGGATATTATCCGGCATCGTTCTGCCCGCACATGTCATAAAATCAGAAATGCTCTGAAGACTGGTCAGCTTCATATCGTCGCCTTCCTCGTCTGCATCGTCATCCTCCTCGACTTCCTCTGATGCTGTACTTGCAAGCAGTCGTTCGATCATAAACTGTAAAAATCCATCTGCCGCAGATAACTTGGTTCCGCCACCAAATGCTGTCTCTCGGATTCTGTATACTGCATATCCGTCTTCCAGATTTTTACCGGACAGACGTACACTGATATGATTTTCTCCCAGCCATTTGATCAGACTGACAAATCTGGAATCAATCTTTAAAATATCTGCTGAAAATGTCTCCCCATTTTCCTTGAATTCAAAAGTAGTACGCTTTGCCGGATTTGTAAAAACGCCCAGCGCATGATGGATCCACTGTCTCTCACTGTTATCTAACACCAGAATCGGTTCCTCCGGTGTCTTTTCCTTTGCATTTGACTGAAATGCCGTATAGGTACAAACCGTATCCTCATTCTTTACCGGTTTATCACTGAAATCAAAAACTGGCATATATAATTTCTCCTTTTATCATTTTTTCTATTCTTCTACACCCGCAAGTGCTGTAATCTTTGCTTTCGCCTGTTAGTATGCATTTATTCTTATAAATGGTACCATTACAGGTCAATATCAAGTTCTACCGGACAATGATCGGAACCCAACACCTCTGTATGGATCTTTGCATCCACAAGTCTGGATTCCAGAACCTTTGAGGTCAAAAAATAGTCGATCCGCCATCCGGCATTCTTCTCTCTTGCCTTAAAACGGTAAGACCACCAGGAATAAATGCCTTCTGCGTCCGGATTAAAAAAACGAAACGTATCAACAAATCCACTGTCAAGCAGGGTACTGAATTTTTCTCTTTCCTCATCTGTAAATCCGGCGTTCTTACGATTGGTCTTTGGATTTTTCAGATCGATCTCTGTATGTGCCACATTCATATCCCCACATACTACCACCGGCTTTGTCTGTTCCAACTGCTTCAGATACTCTCTGAAATCATCCTCCCACTTCATACGATAGTCCAGTCTGGCAAGCTCATTCTGTGAATTTGGCGTATATACAGTGACCATATAAAAATTATCATATTCGAGTGTGATGACTCGTCCCTCATGGTCGTGTTCTTCTATACCGATTCCATATGCCACTGACAACGGCTCTTTCTTTGCGAAAATAGCAGTTCCGGAATATCCCTTTTTCTCTGCATAATTCCAATATTGATAATAACCCGGAAGCTCCAGTTGAAGCTGTCCTTCCTGCATTTTTGATTCCTGAATACAAAAAATATCTGCATCTGCCTCTTTAAAGAAATCCATAAAATTCTTTCCAACACATGCGCGAATTCCGTTCACATTCCACGATATCATCTTCATTGTAGTGCTTCCTCCTGTCTGATCTATATACATAAAAAGACCATCCGCTACCTCCTGAAAGCTCCGCTCTGCCTACGCAATAGAAAAAAGAGTCATGGGTAATACGGCAAATGCCGCACTTATTTCTAAACGAATGGTCATGTTTATTATACTACATCTGGTTTATCCGTCAAATAAATTCATTGCATTGTCGGTATTTCAGATTACTATATCTATAACCGGTATCAGAATTTATCTGTTCATCGGAATCTCAATATCGAACTTTTCTATATCGATTATCGCATTTCCATCACAGAAAAACGAAATGCCATCTGCTGTCTGCGGCGTATAAATTGTTGTACTCATTGACAACGCTCCGTCATTCACAAACAGTTCTACCGAATTGCGGTCAAGAATAAACCGTAATGTTATCCGTTCTGCTTCCGATTCTACCTCTGCCCGCCTGATGCAGACTACATCCCGGTTCATTCCTGCAAATGTCCGGTCAACTTCGATCTCCCGTTTTCTTCTGTTATATGTAATTCTGGTATAATGCTCTGCATCTTTTGCTACATCAATATAAAACTCCTGAAATTCACCGGATTTTATTGTTACTGTCATATCCAGCGTTCTTCCCTTTATCCCATCAAAGTTCTGCCCGCCTTCTACCTTTTCATTCGAATAGGAAACCGGCCGAACCCGATATTGCTCCAGTTCTTTCACAGGTTTCTGGATGATCCTGCCATCTGACAGATATAATTCTCTTGGGATTGTCATCATGCCCTGCCACCCCTGTCCATCCGGGATAAATGAATTATGCCATGACTGCATCCATGCGATCAAGATTCTCCTTCCATCCGGAAGTTCTGTCGTCTGTGATGCATAAAAATCCAGACCTTTATCAAGTGTATGTGGCTGCCCCATTTGAAACTGCTTTTTTGCATGATCATATGTTCCAACAACATAGATCGCATTATTACCATTATGCAGTTCATTTCCCTGCGCCTGTACATCAGGT
Source organism: Clostridium sp. AF15-41 (assembly GCF_003604095.1). Classification (NCBI taxonomy): domain Bacteria; kingdom Bacillati; phylum Bacillota; class Clostridia; order Eubacteriales; family Clostridiaceae; genus Clostridium; species Clostridium sp. AF15-41. Next base: position 96,346 of record NZ_QTMQ01000002.1, on the reverse strand, counting down.
GGTGAAAACAACAGCACATCTTTTCCGTCCAACCTGAAATAATCCGGACATTCCCATACGCTTCCTAACCGTTCCATGTGCTCTGCAAATACACCTTCATATTTCCAACAACCTGCTGCTTTCTCAAAGGCTTCTGTCTCCTGTTCGGTAAGCTCTGTTTTTTCCAGATATTGATGTATTTCAGAATTTGAAAATAACGCGATCATTCCTTTATTCTGAGCATCCCGGCTGCAGGTCAGCATATAGTAAATACCATCTTCTTCCCATACCTTCGGATCTCTGAAATCAATATGGCTGAATCCCTCCGGCATCACCGCCCCTGTGAGAACAGGATTGTTCTTCAGCTTCTTATAACCTACACCATCTCCAACTGCCATACACTGATTCTGAAGATTGCAGCCACCATTCTTATCTTTACTGACTCCTGTATAAAACAACACATGTCCAAGATTTGTCATAACTGCCGAACCGGAAAAGCATCCTTCCTCATCGTATTCCTTATCCGGTGCAAGTGCCGTCGGATACTGCTTCCAACTTATCATATCTTCACTTACCTGATGCCCCCAATGCATCGGTCCCCATACATTGCTATATGGATGATATTGATAAAACAAATGGATTTGTCCCTTATATACTGAAAATCCATTGGGATCATTCATCCAGCCGATCGGTGGTGTCACATGAAATAACGGTCTTTTATCAGCATCAACTTCATATTCTTTTTCATATTTTCTGGCTGCTTCTAATGTATACATATTCTTTCTCCTTATCCAAGCTCCAACGTTGTCTTTGCAATCGCCTCCGGGATACCCTTTCCCAGTTTACACGTCATCTCATGCCACTGTTCGCCGCCCCACGAAGAAACCGACATGCCGTTATCCTCGTATCCCATCTTCTGGTACATGGCAACCCTGGATTCCAGACAGGTAAGGATCAGTCGCTTTCGTCCATTCTGTCTTTCCCTGTTCTTATAACATTCCATCATCTCGGAAGCCAGCCCAATCCTGCGATATTCCGGCAAAACATCAACACCAAGGATCATTACATTTTTTCCGGCAGGATCATACAGATCTGCATTCTGAAAAAATTCATCACGCAAAACCGTTTCATTTGTAGACAGACCATTAATAAATCCGGCAATCTTACCTGTTGCTTTATCTACCGCAACCAGAAACATTTCCGGCACTTTCTCCACACGCAAATGCATCATCTCCGGAGTACAGGCCTCATTCGGAGGAAAACAGATCCGTTCGATCTCTGCTGTTTGCTCTGCTTCATTCTTTTTAATATTTCGAAACTCAAATCTTACTAAATTTTCCTGTGTCACTGTTAAACTCCTTCTTACTATTTGTTATGAACTCTGTATTATAGATAATATAGGAACTAATTTTTCAGGAGGAACTATTATGGGTATTAAAGGCATCGATATAAACAAAAACGGGGTTACACTCGGCGATCATATTGAAAACATGAAAGAAAATCAATATATCTTTGGAATCTCCGCATCCTGCGGGATTCCATATTTTTTCCGGAAGACTTTCAGATCTTCTTTTCCACGGATCAACATGATATCTTCAAATATCCCGTTATGAATATCCTGAAAACCAGCGACCTGTTCACCGGTGCAGATACTGCATTTGATGACCGGTCGTTTACTCTGACTATCATATGATGCCTGCTCTTTCTTTTTTCGAAATAATCCCATATTAAACTTCCTTTACATTTCAATTTTTAATTCGCCAGTTGATATTCTTTTAACTGCTTCCGTCTCGCTCTATAGTCCGGGCAATACCGCGCTACCTCTGACCAGAATTCTTTGGAATGATTCATATGTCGTCTGTGCGCCAGTTCATGCACTACCACATAGTCAAGTAATTCATCCGGCAGATAATATAACTGATAATTAAAATTCACATTTCCGGCACTGCTGCAGCTTCCCCATCTGGTCTTCTGGTTGCGGATCGTGATGCGCCCAACTGTCACCTGCATAACCGCACAATAATACTTTACCCGATCTGCTATCTTATCCTTGATCTTCTGAATCTCTGCATCTGATAACGCATCCATAGATGGAACCTTAATTTTCGTTCGTGCATCCGCACGCTTTTTTACCTGATCCACCTTCTTTAAGATCCAATCCTGTTGTTTCTCTATAAATGCTTTTAATTCCCGGTCAGATAATCTCGCCGGAATCCTTGCAAGTACCGTTCCATCCGGTCGCACCTCCAGGCCGAGACTTTTTCTCCCGGATCTTATAACCTGTACCCGGATATTTTCATTTGTCACTTTGTCATTCAGTATTATCTCTGTCAGCATATTCATGCCGTCTATATTCCCATCCGATTATAGACAGTCTACACCTCATGATTATAAATTTATTTCTTTATTACAGTGTCAACACACTGTACTCTTCCAGATTCCACACCTTTGTCACGATATCTGAATAGAACTCCGGCTCATGGCAGACTAACAAAACCGAACCGTGATAGTCTTTCAATGCCCGCTTCAATTCGTCCTTTGCATCCACATCCAGATGGTTTGTCGGCTCATCGAGGATCAACAGATTCGTCTCCTGATTGATCAGTTTACACAGGCGTACCTTTGCCTGCTCACCACCGCTTAATACCTTAACCTTACTCTCGATATGCTTGGTTGTCAGTCCGCATTTGGCAAGTGCCGATCGCACCTCATACTGTGAAAATCCCGGAAATTCCTGCCAGATTTCCTCCAGACAGGTATTCTCTGTCCCAGCCATTTCCTGTTCAAAATAACCTTTATACAGATAATCACCCAGATGCACCGTACCGGATATCGGCTTGATGATTCCAAGCAAACTCTTAAGCAGCGTACTCTTTCCTATACCATTTGTACCAACGATCGCGATCTTTTCTCCACGCTCCATCCGAAGATTGATCGGTTTGGAAAGCGGCGCCTGTTTGTCATATCCGATCACCAGATCCTCAGTTTCAAATAACATCTTGCCCGGTGTTCTCGCTTCCTTAAAATAAAATTCCGGCTTTGGGCGTTCCCTGGCAAGTTCTATCACATCCATCTTGTCCAGCTTCTTCTGTCTGGACATCGCCATATTTCTTGTGGCAACACGCGCTTTATTTCTGGCAACGAAATCCTTCAATTCACTGATCTCCTGCTGCTGTTTCCGGTAAGCAGCCTCCTGCTGTGCCTTTCTCGCCTCGTATACTTCTAAGAATTTGTCATAGTTGCCGACATAGCGGTTCAACTCCTGATTCTCCATATGATAGATGATATTTACGACATCATTTAAAAATGGAATATCATGGCTGATCAGGATGAATGCGTTCTCATACTCCTGCAGATACCGTTTCAGCCATTCGATATGTTCTGCATCCAGATAGTTTGTCGGCTCATCAAGCAACAGAATCTCCGGCTTCTCAAGTAACAGCTTTGCAAGCAAAACCTTGGTACGCTGACCACCGCTCAGATCTGTTACGTCATGATCCAGTCCAAGTTCCAGAAGCCCCAGCGCTCTCGCTACCTGTTCCGTCTTGGCATCGATCATATAGAAATCATGATTTGTCAGAAGATCCTGCAGCGTGCCGACTTCCTCCATCATTTCCATGATCTCATCATCCGTTGCATCCGCCATGCTATCATAAATCTGGTTGATCTTCTCCTCCATCTCAAACAGATAGGAAAATGCTGACTTCAGCACAGATTCGATCGTCATTCCCTTTTCCAGCACCGCATGCTGATCCAGATAGCCAACACGCACATGCTTGTTCCATTCCACCTTACCTTCATCCGGCGCAAGTGTTCCTGTCACAATATTCATAAAGGTACTTTTACCTTCACCATTTGCTCCAACCAGTCCGATATGTTCACCGGCAAGCAGCCGGAAAGATACATTATTGAAAATGGCTCTGTCTCCAAAACCATGTGTCAAATTTTCTACATTTAAAATCATTCGTCTTACCCTTTTCCGTTTATTTCGTGATAAGGTTACTATACCTTATGGATAGGATTCAGACAAGATAACTTTTTCCCATTCCTTCGATTTTCTTTTTCCCCCGCCTGTGCTAGAATGTGATTGCAGATGGTATTCGTGTGTGCACTTATCTACTTCTATATTTGTGTATCCTTAACATTC
>NZ_QTMQ01000002.1:0-92210 GCF_003604095.1 Clostridium sp. AF15-41 | reverse complement strand
TGCTTTATCTGAAAAAGATGCTGCTTTGTCCGAGAAGGATGCTGAAATTGCTGCATTACAGGCAAAACTTGCTGCACTGGAGCACTAACGCATAAGTCGCGTTTTTTAAATTTTCTGTTTTAATAAATTTGTAATCATTGCATGGCTTAAAGTGCCAGATTAAATTGAAATTTTTATCTGACACTTTCATGCCAGCTTTTTATACAAATGTATGCATCAAATCCTATGCTTTTTCCAAAACAAGCAATCTTGAATCTCTCAATTTTAAAGCAAACGACCATTTTGTCTTTTCCAATATTCCGGCAAAACAAAGATAATATTTTGCTGCATCCCTTTTTTCTATCGGAACATCTGCCAAATCATTTCTCAAATAATTATATATGTATGGCGATATAATAACTTCACAAATTTGTTTTTTATTATTCGGACTAAGCACCTTTAGATAATACATTTTTACTTCATTTTCGTTTTGGGGGATGTATTTAACAATATACAAATAGCATCGGCCATAATAAATTTTCTGTTCATCCAAATCAATTTCCAAATTCCCACAATTAAAATTTTTGTGTGGTAAATATTTATTTTTTCCTTCTTTTCCTATTACGTCACAAAAATTTCTTCTCGTTTCATTTCCTTTATAATCAACATTTTTTCTATTGTTTATTTTAGTTCTTTCCTTTTTTAACATTTTATTTATACAGCTCACTAAACGATTATTTATGTCATCGTTATCTAAATCGCTATAAAAACTACATACCTCTTTTTTTGTTGCTTTATCATATCGATACGAACAATCGGCGGCATGCTTTTCCATATTTGATCCAGAAACCTTAAAATATCTCAATTTGTTGCCATGCGCAACTGTCAGTGGTGCTGATTTACACAATGGACAAAATATGTGCCCATCATATGTTCTCATCGCCACTTTCTTATTTTCATCATATAAGTTCCAATAGGTATCTGCGGGGTAATTTCTGTCATTTTCAAAGTAAAACTCATCGTATTTTGTTCTCATTTGTTCCTTCCTTTTCTCTTTTATATAATTTATAGAAAGTTCTATATATATAATACTGGTAATTTACTAAAAATTATAAGTAACATTTTTAATTTTTTTGTTTTTTTTGCAAAAATATTTGCATATCGCCTTTTAAACATTTACTTACCAAAAGTTACATCAAACAGTACCATTTATTACATTTATGAACTTTTCTCTTTTATTTCTGATATGGTAGTTATGTCGACAAATCAGGTACCGGAAATTAAGAGGAATTTTTATGTATAATAAGGATACAAACACCACTTCACAGAACTCAAATACCAAACATACAACGTTCAATATTTATCAGCTTTTTCCACAACGAACGGAAGATGAATGCCTTACAGAGTTAAAACAATACCCAGAACTTTATTGGACATATAAGAACTGGCCTGATGACTGGAAAAAACGTTTTATGGAATTTATGGAAGGCAAAAAAAGTCTGCCACTAACCTATGATCCATTTTTCAAAAAAATTTTCAACCCGGATATATACCCGGAACGATTATCACAACTGATCAGCAGTATTATCGGCACAAATGTAACCATTAAATATATTCTGTCAAATGAAAACAGCATGCTTCCATCAACTTCTCTCCTACTTCTGGATATTATCGTCCAGTTAGAAGATGGTTCTATCGCAAATGTAGAAATACAAAAAAATCCATACACATTTCCCGGTGAGCGAATGTCATGCTATTCCGCCGATCTACTACTTCGCCAATATACACGCGTAAAAAGCAAACTTGGGAAAGATTTCACATATAAGGATATGAGAACTGTTTATACAATTGTTATGTATGAAAAGAGTCCAAACGAATGTCTGAAAGACCGTTTCGCAAATATCTATCTGCATCATGGCAGAACCATTTTTGATACTGGTGTAAATCTGAATCTTTTACAGGAATACTATGTCGTTAACCTTGACGTATTTAAAAATAGCAAGTATGCTAAAGATATCAACGAACTAAATGCATGGTTGTCTCTGCTAACCGCGGACTCTACAGACAACCTTGCCACACTGATATCCAACTATCCATGGATGGAATCTATATGCCAGGATATATCTGAATATCTGTATCGCCCTGAGGAGGTTATTAGTATGTTTTCAAAAGCATTAAAAAAGATGGATGAAAATACTGTTAATTATATGATTGAACAGATGAAGAAAACATTGGAAGAAAAAGATGCCACAATATCTGAGAAGGACGCTGCTTTATCTGAAAAAGATGCTGCTTTGTCCGAGAAGGATGCCGCTTTGTCCGAAAAGGATGCCGAAATTGCTGCATTACAGGCTAAACTTGCTGCGTTAGAACACTAATGCGCAAGTTCATCAACATAATTATTTTTACATAATAATCCCCCGCTATAATACTTATTCATTGACATATTCTTAGAATAGATAACCCCATCACAAAATAGAGGGGCTGTCAACAATGTGATCGTATAAAACAAAGTAATTTCGTTACAACGGATACTACAAAAAAGGGCTGCCGCACTAAGTGATTGGTGCGACAGCCCTTTTTTTCGGTGTCATTGCTCATAATAACATATACACAATCGTACTGCCTATGATGCTGACAAATGTATTCTTTTTCCACACATGAAGAACGACACAAACTGCGGCTGCGATCAACTTCTTATAGCCGCCGCTTAAGAATTCGGTCGGTACTTCCCTCAGGCAGTACACGATCAACACCGCCATGATGGTTGCCGGAAGGATTCGTCCGAGATACCGGATTTTCTCAGGGATTTGTTTTCTTTTTCCAAGAATGGTAAATGGGAGTGCCCGCATAAATAAAGTAGCTGCCGCCGACACAAGAATACAGATCAATACATATCGATCATTCATGAGCTTCCACCTTTCTTTCACAGATCAGCAACAGACCTGATACCAGAATCAAAGTTGGAAGAAGGAAATAATCTTTTCCTATTAACAAAAGCAACAGCACACCTCCGATAAACCCGGCAAGTGCCGGCAAATGCACTTTCACACTTCTCCATTGATCGATCGCGATCGTAATAAATAACGCTGTCATACAGAAATCGATTCCCTCTAATTTCACCGGAAGGATCTGACCGAGTATGCCGCCAAGCACAGCGCCCACCATCCAGGATATACGACTGAATAATGCCACATAAAACATAATATCAAATCTACGTTTCCGGTCATTTGCCTTCTCTGCGTTACGATCTCTTATCACCTCAGAAGACAGCATGGAACAATTGACGGCATATGTCTCATCCGTCATTGTGTGTACCATATATGGATAACGCTTACCCATTTTCTTGAAATCTTCAACAAATGTCAGTCCATAAAAGAACTGCCTGCTATTCATAAACAACGCAGTAAGTGCGATCGTGAGAATCGATGCCCCACTGCTTAAGAATGTTACCAGCACAAACTGAAATGCACCGGTATATACCGTCAGGCTGGTAAACAGCGACCAGAGCCAGGACAGTCCTGCTTCCTGCATCGTGAGTCCGTATGCCATACTGACAAAGAGATAACTTCCGGTGATCGGCAGAGCCTTCACAAATGCCTGTTTTAATACTTCTTTTCTGTCTACAGTCTCCCCAGCCATAATTTCTCTCTGTACTCCTTACTCACATTACAAAATCTCTGAAATCTTTTCCAGTACCGCTTCCGCCAGCGCCTTGTGTCCTTCTTCATCCATGTGCTCCTGATCCCGTTCCGATGGTACGGCATAATCAGAAGCCGCCAGATAATATAGTCCTTCTTCTTCCGCAATCTGCCGGTAAATCTCCGGCAGCTCTTTGGACACCTGTACAGAATTCTTTCCAAATTCCGGATCAAATCCATCCCAGACCTTCTCGCCCAGTGCGATTGGTGACATCAGAAGGATCTTTGCTGCTGGCGCACCATCCCGGATCTGTCGCACCAGCTTACGAATACCCAGTCCGATGCTACCTGCCGTTGCACCATAAAATGTCTTACAGTCATTTGTTCCAAGCATTAAAATGATCAGATCTTCCGGCTTATGGGTTTCTAATATGATCGGAAGGAGTTCACTGCCACGTCTGCCCGGACGAAGCGGATCGTCAAATACTGTAGTTCTGCCACACAGCCCTTCCTCCTGTACAATATATCCCTTTTCCATCAGTCCGGTTCCTACGATTCCGGTCCATCTGGTATCCCAGTCATAGCGTTCTGCCGTTCCCGGCACATAACCATATGTGTTTGAATCACCAAAGCATAATACCTGTCGCATGGCATTTCCTCCTTCTTATATTTTACTAATGCCGTAACGTAATATCATCATGTTTGAACACTTTCGGCATTACCAATCAGAGGACGCTTCCGCTCGTTTCGTCCTGCAACGGTACTAAGCTGCCGCTTACAGCGCCACCTAAGGACCGGCGGACTCAAATGCCTCTGTCTTGGTAATCCGAAGTGTTCAAACTTAATACAATTTTTGTTTCTGCGCATCATTATCTTACTATTCCTATTCGGAATGTATGAATTATATAACAAATTCCAACTAAAATACAATACATAAATATTAGAATTCGTTATAACTTTCTCTTATAGCAAACCTAGTCATGCTATAATCAATACGCTATCCACCATTTACCGCCTGCCTAAAAATAGCAAAAAACTCTACTGCTTCCTAGGGCTGGGTATTATGCTTATTATAAAATAATATTGCGAGATTTCGTTGTTGCCGGATCAGAGTAAGCTACACTAACCTCAAACTACGCTAACGCTCGTCTTCACTAAGTGCTCCGCTCAACCGAACGCGAGTTAGCACAGGAGTATTTACGAATCAGGCATATGCAGTGAACAGAAATCGCAGCACGTTATTTATAATAAGAGCAACTACCAGAGACAGGTAACAGTAGAGTTTTTACTATTTATCACTCCAATTCAAATGCTCCGGTATAAAGCTGGTAATAGGTTCCTTTCTTTGCGATCAGATCCTCATGTGTACCACGTTCAATGACTGCGCCATGATCCAGTACCATGATAACATCCGAATTCTTAACTGTAGACAAACGATGTGCAATGACAAATACGGTTCTGCCTTCCATCAGCCGGTCCATTCCCTGCTGAACCATCGCCTCCGTTCTTGTATCGATCGAGGAGGTTGCTTCATCCAATATCATAACCGGCGGATTGGATACGGCTGCTCTTGCGATCGAGATCAACTGCCGCTGTCCCTGTGACAATCCGCTTCCATCTCCGGCAAGCACCGTGTCATAACCATTTGGCAGCATCATAATGAAATTATGCGCATTCGCAAGCTTGGCGGCTGCAATACATTCCTCATCCGTGGCATTTGGATTTCCATATTTCAGGTTCTCCATAACCGTTCCGGTAAACAGATTGACCTCCTGTAATACGATACCGAGAGATGCCCGCAGATCCTTCTTGCGGATCTTATTAATATTGATTCCGTCATACCGGATCTTACCATCGTCTATATCATAGAAACGATTGATCAGATTGGTGATCGTCGTTTTTCCTGCTCCGGTAGCACCTACAAATGCGATCTTCTGACCCGGTTTCGCATAGAGCGTCACATCACGCAGAATCTGTTTGTCCGGATTGTAGCTGAAATCCACATGATCCAGAACGATATCGCCCTCTAATCTCTGGTAAGTAAGACTGCCATCCTCATGTGGATGCTTCCATGCCCAGATTCCGGTTCGTTCTTTCACTTCCACCAGCTCACCATTTTCCTCTTTGACATTTGCAAGTGTTACATAACCATTATCCACTTCCGGTTCTTCATCGATCAGCTTAAAGATACGTTCCGCGCCTGCAAGTGCCGTTACGATCGCATTAAACTGATTCGAAAGCTGTGAGATCGGATTGGTAAAGTTCTTCGACAACGTAAGGAAGGATGCGATCATACCAAGAGTGGCTGTATTCGTTCCGACCAGCGTCAGATTCGTTGCACCGGAGATCGCAAGCCATGCTCCAACAACCGCTACAACTACATACTGCACATAACCAAGTGCATTCATCATCGGCATCATTCCGCTTGCATAACCATTTGCACTGGCTGCTGCCTGCTGCCATTCCTGATTCTTTTTCTGGAAATCTTCTCTGGCTTTCTCTTCGTGGCAGAATACCTTAACAACCTTCTGGCCATTGACCATTTCCTCGATATAACCATCTAATGCACCAAGTGTCTGCTGCTGTTTTATAAAATAAAATCCACTCTTGCCACCGATGACCTTCACCAGCTTCATGATAAAGAACAGCATCACGACAACGATCAGTGTCAGATAAATGCTCTGATATAACATACAGCAGAATACCGCAACAACCGTACATATCGATGAGATCATCTGTGAAAGGGACTGTGCGATCATCTGGCGGAGCGTATCAGTATCGTTGGTATAGCAGCTCATGATATCTCCGTGTGTATGCGTATCAAAATAACGGATTGGCAGGCTCTGCATCTTCTCGAACATCTCATCTCGTATGGTTTTCAGAGTTCCCTGTGCGATCCCTACCATCAGGTAGTTATAAAACCATGTAGAAAATACACCGATCAGGTAAATAACGCCTACCATGCAAAGTGCCTTGATCAGCCCGGTATAGACCGGATGATCCATTGCAAGGATCGGGATGATATAATCATCGATCAGTATCTCGATAAACATTGCCGACGCTACACTTGCAAGTGCACTTAAGATAATACAGATAAATACAACAACCAGCGTCTTCTTATATGCTCCGATATAGGACAGCAGCCGTTTGGCTGTATTTTTATTGACCCTGCTGCCCTGCTCTCTGTCGGGTGCGTTCATCTGTTTCTTCTGTTTACTCATCCTGACCGCCTCCCTTCTGCTGTGATTCATATACTTCTCTGTAGATCGGACTCTTTACGATCAATTCTTCATGCGTACCTACATCCATGATCTTACCATCATCCAATACCACGATCTTATCTGCGTGCTGAACAGAGGAAATTCTCTGCGCAATGATGATCTTGGTCGTGTCCGGCAGGTATTCGGCAAATGCTTTCTGGATCATCGCATCGGTCTTTGTATCAACCGCACTGGTCGAATCATCGAGGATCAATATCTTCGGTTTCTTAAGAAGTGCCCGCGCAATACAAAGACGCTGCTTCTGTCCACCGGAGACATTTGTTCCACCCTGTTCAATATAGGTATCATATCCATCCGGCATCGCCTCAACGAATTCATCCGCGCAGGCAAGACGGCAGGCTTCTTTTACTTCTTCATCCGTCGCCTGTTCATTTCCCCAGCGGAGGTTCTCTTTTATCGTCCCTGAAAACAGTTCATTCTTCTGAAGAACCATTGCAACTGCATCACGAAGCACCTGCAGGTCATATTTGCGGACATCCACGCCACCGACCATAAGTGTTCCGCCTGTCACATCATACAGACGAGGGATCAACTGGACAAAGGAAGACTTCGATGAACCGGTTCCACCGATAATACCAACAGTCTCACCGGATCGGATCTTAAGATCTGCTCCGTCAATAACTTTCTTATCTGCCCGTTTGCTGTAAGAGAAATCCACATGATCATACACGATCGAACCATCTGCAACAGTCTGAACCGGGTTCTCCGGATTCTGTATCGTAGTTGTCTCCTCAAGCACCTCAACGATACGTTCCGTTGAAGATCTGGATATCATGATCATGACAAATACCATTGATAACATCATAAGTGCCATCAATATCTGCATCGCATATGTGATAAGTGCAGTCAACTTACCGGTCGTAAGTCCAAGTGCTTCGTTATTTCCGCTTGCCACAATGGCTTTTGCACCGATCCATGAAATTGCGATCATACATCCATACATGAAGAACTGCATCAAAGGAGAGTTAAATGCCAGGATTCTTTCTGCCTTTACAAAATCCTTATAGATATCACCTGATGCATGTTTGAATTTGCCGATCTCGGCTTCCTGCGAATTAAAGGATTTGACAACCCGCATTCCCTTTACATTTTCCTGAACGATATTATTTAAACCGTCATATTTGTGGAATACCCGTTCGAAGATCGGGTGTACCTTGGTTGCTATAAATATCAGACCGAATCCCATAAATGGAATAACGATCAGGAATATCCATGCCAGTTTTGCATTGATCGTAAAGGAAACGATCACGGAAAAGATCAGCATGATCGGTCCTCTGACTGCAATACGAATGATCATCTGATATGCGTTCTGAATATTCGTTACGTCTGTGGTCAGTCTTGTTACGATAGATGAAGTGGAAAACTTATCTATGTTAGAAAATGAAAATGTCTGGACATTATCATAGATATCCTGTCGCAGATTTGCGGAAAATCCTGCTGACGCTTTCGCACCGAGAACTGCTGCAAGCACACCTGTTAAAAGCTGTAAGGCTGCAAGCACAATCAGCCATGTTCCATCCTTTACGACAATACTCATCTTTCCACCTTCGATACCAAAATCCAACAGATCAGACATACAAAGTGGAATTAAAATCTCAAATACTACTTCAATTGCTGCACAGAATATCGTAAGCAGTGTCGGCTTCTTATATTCCCGCAAACTTTTTAATAATTTTCTGATCATACGTCCTCCTTCTTTCTTTATCTGATATTTTCATATAATTTTTCAAGCAGCTTTTTCGCCTGCGCCACCTCATTCTCTGAAAAAGAATGAAGCAGTCTCTGTTCCGCAGCTCTCCTGCCTTCATACATTTTATTGAGCAGTTTTTCAGCTTCACAGGTGCTGCATACCATCTTATTTCGTTTGTTATTCTCATCCAGATGACAGTTCAGATAACCTTTCTTTTCCAGACGGTTCACGATGCCGACAACTGTCGGATGCGCTACATCCAGAAATACCTCGATCTCCTTCTGTGTCACCATTCCACCATTCCAGTACACATATTCAATCACTCTTGCCTGTGAACTGGTCAGATCCACGTCACATAAATATGCGTCAAATCCGGCCTTCAGCTTATCATTGATCCGCTTAATATAATAACCGATGTCCTTCTCCGGACCACACGGCAGCTTTCGATCTGCATCCATATCCTTTTCCTGTTCCATTACGGTTCCTTTCTTTTATTTACAGCTATGTATAATTTTCGGAAAATGCTCTTACATTTAATGTTATATAGCTTGCATATCTTATACATACTATACATCTTTTTTCATGTGTAGCACGCTACATTTTAGTTCAAAAAAAAGAATGTGTCAACACCACTTCCTGTATTTTATATTAAAAAAACATAAAATCTTTCTCTTATAGTCAATTATCTACTTATACAAAAAACTCTACAGCACTCGGTCACGGGGATGGTGCTTGTTATAAAATAACATTGCGAGATTTCGTTGTGAACTGCACATTGCCGGTAAATACGAGTGCTTGTCCGTGTGAAGCGAGTTAGCACAGGAGTATTTACGAATAGGGCAATGTCCAGAGAACAGAAATCGCAGCACGTTATTTATAACAAGCGCCATCCCCGTGACCGAATGCTGTAGAGTTTCAGAATTCTTTTCTATGAATCGCACATCCGGTATCCGACCCCTAATTCATTCGTTATGTAATTCTCCTTACCGGGAACTGCACCGAACTTCTTTCGGATATTCGCCATATTCACCTGCAGCTTCTTCCGGCTTCCCGAATCATTATATCCCCAGATCTCGTTGATGATAAAACTGTAGGTCAGCATCTTACCTGCATGCTCGGATAACAACGCTACAATATTATATTCTGTCTGTGTCAGCTTCACTTCATTTCCGGCGATCGTAACCAGTCTTGCATCATAATTGATAACCAGCTCTCCAACCTCGAACCTTCCACCCGGCCGCAATCCGTCCTCTGCCCGATGCGTAGCGATACGGAGTGCTGAACGTACCCTTGCTACCAGTTCATTTGAACTGAATGGCTTGGTTACATAATCATTTGCACCCTCATTGAGTGCCTCTACTTTATCCCTCTCATCAGAACGTGCCGATAAAACGATGATCGGTGTAAATGATGATTGCCGCACTTCCCTTAAAAATGTCATTCCATCCCGATCCGGCAATCCCAGATCCAGAATGACCAGATCAGGACGATGGGATGCAAACATCATCTGTCCCCCCCGACAGGAATATGCGGAAACAGCCTGATATCCATTTGCTTCCATCAGCGCACTGATCAGATTATTAATATGTTCTTCGTCTTCAATTATCAATATCTTATATCTGTTATTAATCATTCTCAGTTTCCTCCATATCCAATGTAAACCGCACAACAGCACCGCCATCCTGCAGATTCTCCGCAGAGATCTCACCACCATGGGCTTTTACGATCGTGGTACATACCGACAATCCGATCCCTGCATTTTTCTTACTGCTGTCAAGTCCTGATTCACCATAAACCAGCTTCCCTGCAAATATATCCTTTACCTTGTCAACCGGAATACCACATCCGTTGTCCCGGATCTCAAATACTGCAAAATGCCCACTCGTATATACACGAAGCCCAAGCTTACTCATTCCCTCTGCATGCTGAACTGCATTTTCTAATAGATTCAGGATCAACTGCTCGACTAAGATCGCATCCATCGGAATCATGATCAGTTCATCCGGAATGTCAATCTCAACATTCTGATCTTCATACCGTTTATTGAACTTAACCAGGACAGAATCTAACAGCTCATCCAGCGCGATCGGGATCTTAATGATCTTAACATTTTTTCCATCCAGTCTGGTAATCGATAACATATTCTCAACCATTCGTGACAGCCATTGCGCATCCTGTTTGATTCCGCGAAGCATACTTTTCTTCTGCTCCTCCGTAAATTCATTCTTGTCATCTAACATTGCAGAGCTTGCACCATAAATCGTTGTAAGCGGTGTCCGAAAATCATGGGATACGGATCGGAGCAGGTTTGCCCGCATCTTCTCCTGCTCACTCTCTGCCTTTAACTGTTCCTGACTCTTCAGCTTATTTGTAAATCCGCAGGTAATAACTGCAATAGCTATCATGATAACGGCAGAGATCATATTTTCCGGAATCGTAAAATTAATCTTAAAATAAGGAAATGTAAATGCATAATTTACCGCCAGAATGCTGATGACAGATGCGACCGCACCATATAAGAAACCATCTGTGACAACGGATACCAGAAATACATCCAACAGAAAAATAGAGGGTATCAAAGTCTGATTTCCCCACTCCTTCTGCATAAACAGGGACAACAAAAATCCACATACCAATATCGCTGCCGTAATTAAAAAATTCTTTGTAAAATTCAGGAATCTGTTCATCATTTTCTCCGCTGTATCTTTTTGTAATCTGTTATAACAATCGTATCCATTTCAATCAATTTTGACAAGCATTATTATATATGCATATTCTAAACTGTCACAATATATATTGTAGCACGTTTTACGGTTAAGGCATGGTAAAAGGCTAAAAAAAGAAGACCTGATACCTGCGTTTCTCGGTACAACTATCAGATCTTCCTTCATCCGTTCCAATGTATGCTTTTCATATTTTGCAACCATAATCTACTGCACTCATTCTGAGTTTCCACAATCTTGCAGCAAGGAGAGCTGATTGGGCTGAAAAATATATGTCCTCTCTGACATAAATGCATATATTATGAACTTTCCCACTCAATAATATATCGGTTTTCGATATATCTATGAAGTTATTATATCAAAACATTTATCAGATACAATAAACCTGTCGTAATCTGCAATGTTTCCGTCGTAATCGACATATTTCTACAAATTCCGGATACGGGTCTCTGCTCATGCGGTCAGATACAGATGAGATTCTTTCCTGTTATTCCACTGGAATCCCTCATGCCGCTCCATAATAAACTGGATGATCTGCTTATTATTCCGTATCTCCTTTCTGTTATCTGAATTCATCTCAATACCCTTCATGCGAAGTCCGATACCCTTAAGCACAACCTGAATATTTCCATCTGAGGATTCCGATGGTGCGATCTGAATCCGAAGTGTCCGGGGCAATGACTCTGATATGGAATCCTGCTTATTCTCTCCCTGATCTTCATTCAACAAAATAACATTATGTACCATCCGCTCGATCAGATATCCCATGTCGAGTTCTACATTTGTATCAATCTGAATTTCTTCTGCTGCAACTTCCGGATGAATACCTGCACCCTCACAGACAGATGTAACATTATTTAATGCCAGATTCAGGATTGAATGATCTGTGTATTTTATATACTCCTTCTGTTTTCCCGGTTTCAGATCCTCCTGTAACTGTCTGATCTGCTCCTGTTCCTTCCGGACATCTCCTGCCAGATCAAGTATATGCACATAATTATACAGATCATGCTTGATATCCCGCAGCCTGTTGTAATCAGCCAGAAGCTTCTCATAATCCTCTTTCTGCTGCTTCATCTTTGCTTCCAGAAAACGTATCATTTTTCTTTGATAGCTATTATATACGATCGTATACAGATGATACGTAACTATAAAAGCAGATGCCCAGATTCCCAGTGCTATAAACTGTGACATCAGATTAACCTCTTTTACCATAGTCACAAAATACACGACCAACATCATATATCCGGTTCCAACAGCCAGAATCCACACCATGCTTCTGGCAAATGATTGTCTCCGGAACTTCCCGTATGGCATAAATGTCCGCATAAACCAGACTTCAATGATCGTTCCTATGCCCTCACGCAAGGCTTCTACCCCAAGCCAGACAAGCAATGCCTTTGCACTGTATAATACCGGTGTATCATTATATGCATATCCAAACAGCTCCTCGATCACTGCTGACATCGTCACCGTAACAAGATCAAATGTCATAATACCCACCATAAATGATACCAAATTTATAACCATGCGCTCTTTACGGTATAATACGACACCTACAAGCATCATCGCAAATCCAAAAGTATAGACGATGGTGCGAAACCATACCGGTGCATCAAGCTGTATACTTGTATTTATTAAAACGCGGAGGAAAAACATATTTAAAATATTCAATCCCAGATAGATCCGGTCTCTTCTTCCACGATCCATTCCCATATAAGCACCCAGATAAATATTAAATTGTAATGCCGTGATCAGGGCTGCTCCGAGCACCTGCAGGAATGTCCATATGTTCATTTATTATCTCACCTTCTATGTTCCGGCCACTGTATCCCGCATCCATTTTCTGACTTTTTTCTTGTCTTATATTAACAAATTTACTATAATATTACCAGTTAATTAGAAATAATTCTTCTTGGGAATTACTATTTGCAGGGGGCAACAAATATGGACTTAAAACTTTTATTATGCGATGATTCGGATTTACAATTAAAAGAAACAACAACCTTCGTACATTCCTGTCTGAATACTTACACAGCATTTACATCCGTGATCAATCCTTACAAACCGGAAGAACTAAAGAAGTTGCTTGAAAATGATATGCTCGACTATGATATTGCCATTTTAGATATTGAGATGGGCGAATTAAATGGTATCGACCTCGCTTCTGCGATCAACCAGCGATGCCCGCAATGTGCAGTTATTTTTCTTACCAGCCATACCGATTATATCTCTGACTCTTATGAAGTCCGTCATATATATTATGTTACGAAGGATTCCATACAAAGATATCTGCCAAAAGCCCTCGATAAAGCAGTCCGGCTTACTGTCGAACGCAAGACTCGATTTCTGGATATTACTTCCAATCGCAAACGCTATACACTCCCCTGCGATTCGATCACATATATCGAACGAATCGGGCGGGAGATCATTATCTATACAAATGAACAAAAATCGTACAAAGTATACGAATCCATTCAGGCTGTAAGTAAGCGTCTTCCTGCCTGTTTCTCACAATGCCACAGTTCTTTTGTGGTGAATCTTGAATATGTTAAAAATGCCGCCTCACAGGAGATTGAACTGACTGACGGTGTTAAACTGCCTGTCGGCAGGCGTTACGCCAAGCCGATCAAAGCCGCCTACCTGAAATACATTTCCGAGCACGCTATGTTGTAAACTAACGACAAGACAACTATATGACATGCGCTTGTATCCATTCATGCCGCAGAACACTCCCGTTCTATTCTCACTATCTAGTTGCTTTCATATGTTTCAGAAAATAAAATTCTGCAAATAACAATATTTCTGATAAAAAAGGGAATACTTGATTTTAACCGGAGCATATGATATATTGTGTTTAGGCAAAAACGATATTAACAGTCCGTAAGGGCAACAAAAAAGCCATGAGATGCCACTCATGGCTTTTTCTATTCCGTTTCGGCAAAGGTGGCTTAAACCTTAGGCTGGTTGCCGATTATTTGTCTCCGTCCAACCATTTGCATATGTAGTAGGCAACTACACTTGCCATAACAGAGATAATAAACGATACTAACACTTCCGTAAGTCAACCCCCCTTTCTGTGCCTATATAGGGGTGGCAACGGATTTAGTATATCACAGATGAAACTCTTTTACGAACAAAAAAGATGCCATTTACAACATAACCGCGACTTCGAAGGTATCGCCCTTGTCGGTAAACTCGACCGTGCCATCGTATTTGGCGACGATCTGACGGATAATCCGGACACCCCTGCCATGGTTTTCTGCATCGAGTTTTGTTGTATGGAATTGATTTTCTGTAACAGAAATCTCCGTTCTTTTGGAATTTTCAATGGTAACAAAGAAGTTGCTTCCACGATTCAATATCGATATATGTATGTATCTTTTATTTTTCCCATTTATATCCTGTGCCGGTACAGACTCGGCTGCTTCTATCGCATTGTCTAACAGATTGGCAAACAGACGGATCTTGTCGACATCTTCCATCTGAATCTCCGGTAAACCGGTCGGGATATTATAGGTAAATGCGATCTGTTTTTCTGTTGCAAGATCCCGCTTATCTGAGATCGTGCAGTCAAGGATCGTGTCATTTGTCACAATCATCTGTCTGATCTGTTCGATCTCCTTCTTCTTTTTTTCTATATATCCTTTGGTGTCTTTCTGTTCTCTGATCAGTTCATTGATCTCATTTGAAATCTCATATATCTTTTTATTGGTATCCTCGATCGTCTTCATATGCGTATACGAAGACTGAATACTTCTTGTAAACTGTTGTCTTTTCTTTTTCAGCTTTTTTGCTGAAATGATATTGTAGATCAGCGATCCTATAAGCGCAATTACTACTGCTATAATTATCCATGTTTTCTCGTTTATCTGCGGCATATTATCCTCTGATTATCCTATTTCTATATGTAACTCTGCAATACAGGTGATCCGGTATGCAATAAAATTTTATACTTAGCTATCCTATCTGTGCGTACAAATTTTAGTATATCTATTATTTTTTCTCTGTCAATAATATTTTTGCCTTTAGATTTTGTCCCAGATAACACCCTGACTGCGTTTTCCTCTTTCTATAAAAATTATATATATGGGTTGACTCTTTCATTTTTGAAGTTATAATAGTTCTAAAAAGAACTTTATGAAAATGAGGAATACATATGACTATTCAACCGCCATCCAATATTTTTGATATGACAAAAAGTCTGATGAAGCTTCAGGAAAAATATCTTGAAAGCATCCGGACAGACTATAAGCTTTCACGGATTGAAGTTATCATCATTACTTTTTTACACAATAATCCGGCACATGATACTGCCAGAGATATCGTAGAGTTTCGTATGCTGCAGCGTGGAAATGTATCCACAGCCATTGATTCTCTCACCGACAAAGGCTATCTGACCAGACATCCGGACACAAATGATAAACGAATCATTCATCTGAAGCTCTCCGATAGATCAATTCCTGTTATACATGCGATCGAGAAAAAGCAGGACGAACTGATCTCCTGCATCTTTGAAGGTTTTTCAGATGACGAAAAGAAGAATTTTGCATCCTATAACAAGCGTTTGTATGACAACGTGTTATCACATTTAAAATAATATGATCACAACACTGCTGCCTGAATACCGGGCAGTTCGGACAATACTATATTCAGGCAAGCTCATATCGCAATTAACTTTTATACAATATAAAACATCAATCAAAGGAACGAGGAATATACATGAAGAAACAAACACAAACCTACAGCATAACCGATTCTCCAAACAACACATCAAAAGCTTCACCACCAACCGGCGAAGAATCCATATCGAAAAACATCAGGGACAACCAACCGAACCGAATTGTTCACAACTCAAGCTCATCCGACCGGGAATTTCTGGCAAAAGAACCGATCGGCAAATTACTGGCAAAGCTCGCACTTCCTACAGTCGCCGCACAGATGATCAATATGCTGTATAACATCGTTGATCGTATTTACATCGGTCATATCCCACAAAACGGTTCACTGGCACTTACCGGTGTCGGTGTCTGTATGCCCCTTATCATGATCATCTCCGCTTTCGCGGCTCTGGTCGGAAATGGCGGTGCTCCACGAGCTACCATCTATATGGGCAAAAATAAAAAAGACGATGCCGAGAAAATCCTCGGTAACTGTTTTACCATGCAGATCATCTTATCCGTTATACTGACTGCTGTTCTTCTGATCTGGAATCGCGACCTGCTTCTGGCATTCGGTGCAAGTAAGAATACCATTAACTATGCAACCTCATATATGAATATCTACGCCATCGGCACAATCTTTGTACAGCTCACTCTGGGTATGAATGCATTTATCACTGCACAGGGCTTCGCCAAAGAAGGTATGTTGTCCGTACTGATCGGTGCGATCGCGAATATCATCTTAGACCCGATCTTTATCTTTGCGCTTCATATGGGAGTAAAAGGCGCGGCCCTTGCAACGATCATTTCTCAGGGTTGTTCCTGCATCTGGGTCTTAAGCTTCCTCTTCGGCAAGCGGACAACTCTCCGCATCCGTGTGAAAAACCTCGGTTTGCAGGCCTCCTATATCCTGCCATGTCTGGCACTCGGTTCTGCCGTCTTTATCATGCAGGGAAGTGAAAGTATCATATCCGTGTGCTTCAACTCCTCCCTTCTGAAATATGGCGGAGATATGGCCGTCGGTGCTATGACGATCCTTACCAGCGTCATGCAGTTCGCCATGCTCCCACTTCAGGGACTTGGCCAGGGTGCTCAGCCGATCATCAGTTATAACTATGGTGCAAAAAATGCATCCAGAGTAAAGGATGCATTCAAACTTCTGCTGAAGGTCAGCCTGACATATTCTGTTTTATTATGGCTTTGCATTATATGTTTTCCTCAGGTTTTTGCATCCATCTTTACCCCGGATACAGCCCTGATCACATTTACCAAGGATGCACTTAGATACTACCTTGCGGTTATGTTCTTATTTGGAATCCAGATCTCCTGCCAAATGACATTCAATGCTCTCGGCAACGCTCCGGCATCCATCATCGTTGCGATCATGCGTAAATTCGTCCTGTTGATCCCATTGGTCTTCATTATGCCGCATATCTACACCGCAGATAAGACAATGGCTGTCTACATGGCAGAACCGATCGCGGACCTGATCGCCGTAACCTTCACCGCCATCCTGTTCTTCTTCCAGTTCAGAAAGGCACTACGAGAGATCGAGTAAATAATTCTATCAGATAAAATGACCGGATAATCATATCCTGTTCTTACAGGCATTTGACTATCCGGTCGTTTATATTTTTCATCGAGCTTTTTCATGCTTTAATTCAGGCAACACCGTGGCACACATTGTAAAGAAGCTGGCACATCCGCCGATCAGATTTGAAACCGGCTCTGCCCAGAATACACCATCCACTCCAAGATTCCCAATTTTCGGAAGCAGAATGGTAAGTGGCACTACGATAAATGCCTTCCGAAGCAGAGAAAAGAAGGTAGCCTTTTTTGCCTTTCCAAGCGCAAGGAACACACTCTGTCCGGTAAACTGCAATGCCATAAAACAAAATCCAAAGAAATATATATGTAATGCCGGAACCCCTTTTGCGATCAGTTCCGGTGAATGATTAAATATACGGATAAACGGCTCCGGGAACAATCTGAGAATGCCCCATGCCGCAAAAGTATAGGTTACGCATAATATAGTCAGGAAACGGATGGCTTTCCGTACCTTCTCATATGCCCCTTCTCCATAATTAAAGCTCATGACCGGAGATGCACCATTTGTAATACCCATAACCGGAAGTGTACAGATATCCCGCACGGAATTCAATACGGTCATAACGCCCACATAGATATCCCCACCATAGACCTGAAGTGTCGCATTACATACAACCTGTACCAGACTGTTTGTAAATGCCATGATAAAGCTGGATACTCCCAGACTGATGATCCGCAAAACCCGTTTCCACTGCAGCCACATACAGCTCCATTTCAAATGAAGCACTGCCCGTTTTCCGGTCAGGAATACAAGTACCCATACTGTCGAGCAAAACTGAGAAATGATCGTCGCAATAGCCGCTCCTCTTACTCCCAGATTTAAAGTAAAGATAAATATAGGATCCAGTATTATATTTAAAACTGCTCCGATCAGAACCGATATCATCCCTGTATTTCCAAAGCCCTGACTGTTGATAAACGGATTCATTCCTACCGATACCATGACAAATACCGTTCCCAGCAGATAGATCCGAATATAGGAGCCTGCATATGGGAATGTATCATCACTTGCACCAAACAGATAAAGAATCGGCTTATAAAAGATCAGCCCGATAATCGTCAATACAATCCCTGTTCCGATCAATAACGTAAAAGCATTTCCCATCAGATGCTCTGCTTCTTCATCATTACCCTTACCGCGTTCCATGGAACAAAGCGGTGCACCTCCATTTCCATACAGATAGGTAAAGGCGGTGATCAGTGAAATGATCGGAAAGCACAGACCTACCCCTGTCAGTGCAGTTGTACCGACTTCCGGGATCCGCCCGATGTAGATCCTGTCAACCACGTTATATAAAAGATTAAGTAGCTGTGCCAGGATCATTGGTACAGCTACTTCTATAATATTTCTATATACATTTCCACTTGAGAAATCTGTCTGATGTGCCTGCAATACCGTCTTCCTCTTTCAAAATAACATACAATATGATCCGTTCTGTTCCGTCAATACTTTCAAAAGCATTGTCTGTCAGAAAATACTTTTCAGAACTGTCTTTTATATTATATTCTTTTTTGAAGTGAAGTCAAATAACACTTATCCTCTATGCGTGATAAAGGTTGACCGCCTTTTCGATCAGTGCCAGTTCCTCTGCTTCCATCTCGGTTGTTCTCTGCTTCTCAGCAGCCTTCAGATTACTGAGTATCTGTTCCGGCTTCGATGCACCGATCAAAACAGTTGTAACCTCCGGTTTGTTCAGCAGCCATGCAATCGCAAGCTCTGACAAGCTCATATTATAGCCTGCTGCAATATCATTTAACTCTGTCAGAAGCGGACGCATCGATACGACCTGATCCTCATGAAGGAACCGTCCGTCTCTTGCCACCCGGCTGTCCTTTGGAATATTCTGCAGATATTTATCGGTTAACATCCCCTGTGCCAGTGGAGAAAAGCAGATCAGTCCTCTTCCGGATGCATATGTCTGCTTCAGTAGTCCGTTCTTCTCAACTGTCCGATCCAGAATATTGTAACGATTCTGATTGATGATAAACGGACAATGCAGTTCATCCAGAATCCGCTCTGCTTTCGCCATCGTCGGGCCGTCATAATTCGACAGACCTACATATAAAGCCTTACCGCTTCTTACGATCTGTGCAAGCGCTTCCATCGTTTCTTCTAACGGTGTGTTCGGGTCCATGCGATGGTGATAGAAGATATCTACATATGGAAGTCCCATTCTCTTTAAGCTCTGATCCAGACTCGCAATCAGGTATTTGCGGCTGCCCCAGTTGCCATAAGGACCTTCCCACATATCAAATCCTGCTTTTGTACTGATCACCATCTCGTCTCTGTAAGCACTCATTTCTTCCCGGAGGATTCTGCCGAAATTTTCCTCTGCGCTTCCATATATCGGACCGTAATTATTTGCCAGATCGAAATGTGTGATTCCGTGATCAAATGCGGTAAAGCACATCTGTTTCATATTCTCATAATTATCTACACTACCGAAATTATGCCATAGACCAAGTGCGATCGGAGGAAGCATCAGACCACTTTTACCGCAATGGCGGTAAAAATCCGTTCCTTCTGTCTCTGTATATCTGGTCTTTGAAGCTGCATATTCTGCCATATAAACGAACCCCTTTCTATCTTAAACAAACAGGCAATTGTATCTTCTCTATGCCCTGTATTCCGGCACGTTTACAATTGCCTGTCTGTTACTTATTTACTGAATATTTTCATTATGCACCATAGCCATCCGGATTCATGCTCTGCCATCTCCATGAATCTGCGCACATCTCATCGATTCCGTATTCTGCTTCCCAGCCAAGTTCTTTCTTAGCAAGAGTTGCATCAGAATAACAGGTTGCGATATCACCTGCACGACGAGGCTTGATCTCATAAGGGATTTTCTTACCGCACGCCTTCTCAAATGCCTTAACAACATCTAAAACGCTGTATCCTTTTCCTGTACCCAGATTGTAAATCTTTACACCCGGATTCTCTTTGATCTTATTGATCGCTTTTACATGACCCTTGGCAAGATCTACAACATGAATGTAATCTCTGACACCTGTTCCGTCCGGTGTATCATAGTCATCGCCGAATACACCAAGACAAGGAAGCTTTCCTACCGCTACCTGTGCTACATAAGGAAGCAGGTTGTTTGGAATACCCTTTGGATCTTCTCCGATCAGTCCACTCTTATGTGCTCCGATTGGATTGAAGTAACGAAGCAGGATTACATTCCATTCCGGATCTGCTGTGTGGATATCTGTCAGGATCTGCTCAAGCATATGCTTGGTCCAGCCGTAAGGATTTGTGCAGACACCCTTTGGACATTCCTCTGTGATCGGAATAAATGCAGGATTGCCATATACGGTTGCAGATGATGAAAAGATAATGTTCTTGCATCCATTCTCGCGCATTGCCTTGCAAAGTGTTAATGTACCCGCGATGTTATTCTCATAATATTCGAGTGGCTTACGAACAGACTCACCAACTGCTTTTAAACCTGCAAAATGAATTACTGTATCCGGCTTTTCTTTTGCAAAGATTTCGTTCATTGCATCCAGATCACGGATATCCTTCTCATAAAATGTTACGTCTTTTCCTGTTATCTCTTTTATTCTTCCAATTACTTTCGGACTCGCATTATACAGATTGTCAACAACTACTACATCATATCCTGCTTCTAATAATTCAACGCAAGTATGACTTCCAATATAACCAGCACCACCTGTTACTAAAATCTTCATATCATAATCCTCCTGTAAAATAAATTCTTAACCTTCGGTTATCGCAACATTTATCGGTACCGGATTCTCTGTTACGATAACCACTATCATCATTATACACGAGAATAAAAACTAATCAATAGTTTTTGCTAAATTTTTACTAAAAGTTAGTAAATTTTATTCTTTTTTGTTTACTGCATGAATTCTACCGCATGCTTCCGCTTCCATATCGGCATCAGATTCCGCTGGCAGGTTGGATTCTTCCGCTGTTCAATCCCGATCGTATGAAAGAAGGTCTTCCAGAGTTCGGTATATTCATCCTTCAATAATTCCGTCTGTCGGAGCGTCTTTATTTCCTCATCGGACAACTCCCGCAAATACATCTTCTGAGCCTTTTCCTTCATATATCGGTTCTGTTCTGAAATCTCTCTTTCTCTATCTGCCTGCTTTTCCTGCTGCCCTGAGTAATGTTTTCCCGGATGGATCACCGCATACTTCCGGTTATCATCAAGGATCATAAAATATTCGTCCGGCATCCGGTCTGCAAAATGCTCTGCCACCTGATAGATCACATCATGCTTCGGTTCCAGATGACAGACATACACCTTATTATCAATCGAATTGAATCTGGCAAATTCCCGAAAATGATGAATCTCATTTCCAACTGCCCGCCGAATCTCCAGCATCCGGCTGACCGGAGGCTCTGCAAGCATCCCGATCACCCTTGGTCCTGCCTGAAATCCGATCCGCAAAAACCGGTAGATATCGTCCAGTACATCATCTTCCATCAGACAGGCATAATACACATCGATATATGCCTGCATCCCGATCTTATTTCGAACGGAACGCAGAACCTTTTCCGTCTTTTCTGCATCGGCATCCACATGGACATACTCGTCAAATAAAGTTGCCTGCACGATCGGCTCTGTCCGTAACCGCACCTTATCATGTCCGACCCGGAGTGCATAGACCCATGCATCATAGATGCAGGTCATCATATCTTCTAATTGATGTTTACAGGTAAATATCCTCATATTTACATTCTCCCATCTATATCCTCATCTATCTATAAAATCTATCCTGACAATATTTCTTCATACAATCGTCTATTCTTAAATAGAATTTTACATTTATCCACAAATCAATTCGGAACTCCAAATACTCCCTGAGCATCAAAAAAGGATAACTGCTTATATTCTTCTTCCTTATGCTCTACCTGCCAGTTTTCTTTTGCATGCTCGCCTATCAGTTGTCTGGTAATATACTGCTCTTCGATCGGTATCTTATACATCATCCGTCCTCCACAGGTAATAAAATAATGCGCCCGTTTCAACACCACGCCCATCTTCTTCAGATGGTCAAATTCCAGATGTCCGTACCGTCTCGCCTTTACAATCCTGCCTGCTGATTTCGGTCCTATCCCCGGCACCCGGAGCAGCGTATCATAAGAAGCTGTCTGCACTTCGATCGGGAACTGTTCCAGATGCCGGATAGCCCAGTCGCATTTCGGATCCATCCGGACATTAAAATTCGGTCGCTCCTCCGACAACAATTCATCTGCCTGAAATCCGTAAAACCGCAGCAGCCAGTCTGCCTGATACAGTCGGTGTTCTCTCAGAAGCGGAACCGGAGTCGCAAGAGACGGAAGTGCCGAGTCCTCATTTACCGGAATATAGGCGGAATAAAAGACACGTTTCAGATCATAGTTCTGGTATAACTTCTGTGTCGTCTGAACCAGCGTATAGTCGCTCTCATCGGATGCCCCAATGATCATCTGTGTACT
Organism: Clostridium sp. AF15-41; assembly: GCF_003604095.1. NCBI lineage: Bacteria > Bacillati > Bacillota > Clostridia > Eubacteriales > Clostridiaceae > Clostridium > Clostridium sp. AF15-41. Next base: position 69,169 of record NZ_QTMQ01000002.1, on the reverse strand, counting down.
CTGACCTGCCGGTGCAAATGTCCGCGGCTTCCATGTATCCCGAGTTGCCGGAGCAAAGGAAGCAGCTTTCTTCCAAAGAGAGCCGCCTCCATTACTCTGTGCTCCGGTCAGCCGTAACTGTTCTTTCCCGAATATACTTCCCGGCAGGTAACGATTCCCCAGACTGCGTTCCATTCTTGCATCTTTCCCTATCAGGGTTCTTGTCTCTGCGATCGTATCACGCACCTTCCCCATCGGAGTCATGATCGTCTGGAAGCTCTTATTCGGAGCAAGTTTCTTCAGGCTCTCCGCAGTCGGCAGCTCCAGATTCACACTGATGCGGTCGGCCAGAAATCCGGCAGCCGCAAGCAGTTCATCCGGTGCACCCGGAATCGTCTTTACATGAATATATCCGTTGAACCTGTATTTTGTACGAAGAAGCTGTAAAGTTATACAGATCTGCTCCATCGTGTATGCCGGATCACGGATCACACCGGAGCTTAAGAACAGCCCTTCTATATAATTCCTTTTATAAAATTCGATCGTCAGTTCACAGATCTCCTCCGGCGTAAAAGTGGCACGCTTGACATCATTCGATACTCGGTTCACGCAATACTTGCAGTCATAAATACAATGATTCGTCATCAGAATCTTGAGCAGAGAGATACAGCGTCCGTCTGATGCAAAGCTGTGACAGATTCCGCAGGATCGTGCATTTCCGAGCATTCCTTCCTTTCCTTTTCGATCCACACCGCTGGATGTACATGCCACATCATACTTCGCCGCATCCGCCAGTATATGTAATTTTTCCTGTATAGTTTTATTTGCTTGTATTTCGAACATATGTTTATTATAAGAACTTACGTTCGATTTTTCAAGTGGAAATTTTTGTTTTTTACATACGAAAAAGGCTTCCTGAAAGGATCCATGCAGCTAAATCAAACCTGTTCACTCAAATATTTATATCAAAATGAACAAGAGTATCATCTATTATTCCGCAAGACGCTTCCGCTCTACCTTCGACGTAATGGTACATAAGGCTACAAAATACGCAGCCTAAGTACCAACGCTCAGGCAGGCTTGCTTCACAATAATAATACTCTCGTCCATTTTTCTCAAAAACAATACTTTGCAAACAGGTTTGATATATCTGCAATATTAACAGGAAGCCTTTTTCTGTCTTTGTAATAAACTATATACATATTTCCACATTTAAAAATCAAACTGGTAATTGTTTCATATTGTGAAAATGTTACAGAATTGTTACAATTCCATTGTACTCGATCGATACATTTATAAATTACAACAGGAGGATTTTATTATGTGTATGAATTGTAACTGTTCAGATCTTTGGAATATGATCTGCAAATATCTAGGTTTAGGCTGTTAAATTATAAAAAAGGCTTCCCACTAATGTATGGGCTTATATCTTTATGGAACAGACCTTTTTTCACGTCGGTCCTTAGTGAACTGCGATAAGCAGTGAACTTAGTACCGTTATGTGAAAAATAGAACGCAAGTGTTCTGTGAAATAAAGGATATAGCCCATGCATCAGGGGGAAGCCTTTTTATTATTAAATATTTAAATTATTTCTTCTTATTCTTCAAGTCTGTCACCAGAATCATTGCTGCGCCGACTACCATAACGATCGCACCGATCAGCAGGAAGACGGTTCCATAGCCAAGGCTATAGACTATATCGCCATTGGCATTATTCTTGATCTGAACCATTGTATTGACCAGATCGATCATGATCACAGCCAGAGTCAGGATCGCTGTAAGTAACGTCCATTTTCTTGCATTTTTAAATACCATTATAATACTTGTGATCAATGCAAAAAATATAACAAGGATTCCGTCTCCACTCAGGAAATTGACGGATTCTGTTGTTCCATCCACAGTCGCCTGAACGAACGGCTGGAAGTTTGCCCATATCAGAAGCATCGCCATAAGTCCGATCAGAACTCTTCCGATCGCGACAGGTTTCGGTGTCTCCATCTTCTCATTTGCTACATTTGAAAACCGTTTGGAGATTCCTCCATAGGTCTTACTGTAATCCATAATGGATAAATCTTTCTCTCTGTGCTCTCCACTGCCGGAGGTTGTCTGCACAGAATCTTTCTCATTCTGTTCTGCCATAAAAAACTCCTTTAATTACTCCTCTGGGACAAGGCTACGATCGTGACACGATTTACAACCTTTGTCATTGCTTCCTACTGCTCCCGGAAAATGATATTTCCTGTCGCTGCATCCATCTCGTCTACAATTGCAAGGGATTCCAGATGATATCCCAGATTCCGGATGATCTGTCCGCCGGTCTGGAAGCCTTTTTCGATTACGATACCGATTCCCGCAACATTTGCACCGGCTGATGTCACGATAGAGATCAATCCCTGAAGCGCACAGCCATTTGCGAGAAAGTCATCAATGATCAGAACATTGTCATCCGGATTCAAGAACTTCTTTGACACGATAACCTGATTCTTACATTTGTGGGTAAAGGATTCTACCTCTGCCACATATACTTCACCTTCTATATTGATGCTTTTTGATTTCTTCGCAAAGATAACAGGCACATCAAACTGTCGCGCTGCCACACATGCAATCCCGATTCCGGATGCCTCAATCGTGAGGATCTTATTGATCGGCGTTCCTTCAAAACGCTTCTTAAATTCTTCACCGATCTGGTCAAATAACCGGATGTCCATCTGGTGATTCAAAAAGCTGTCAACCTTTAATACATTTCCGTCTTTTACAATTCCGTCTTTTACAATTCTTTCTTCTAAGAAATTCAACTGTAGTTCCTCCTTGAGATTGCTTTCGTCCTTAACAAACAATTAGTACAATCATACATCATTTCTCGACGAGATTCTACTGGAAATGTATTTTTTTATGATTCGGATTATTTACGCCTACCAGTCTGATCCCATTTTGCTGAGTGCTGATGCAATACTATCAATTCCAAGCACGATCAGATACAGTCCGATCAGATAACCGAATGCGACAACTGCCATAATCGGTTCTATCAGAAGCATAACTCCGATCACGATACCGATGATATTCAACAACAGGGATACAAGTCCGAAGCTGTTACCTGCAAAATACCGTACAGTGCTGATATGGGACAGTCTGGATATACTGTGCATAATGATCCAGAGTGCAAAGAGCCAGATCACTAACCGTTGTGCGGCTCCCGGACAGAGGATCAGCATCATACCAAGCAGGGTACTTAAGATGCCGGAGGTCAGGGATACTGTCGGTACAACTCCCATATGCCGCTCCATCTTTACATAAAATATAATATCTGCTATACCGCTGACTGCTGCCACGATTCCGTAACAGATGACAATACTGTTCAACATACTTTCAGGACGGATCATCGTAAAGATGCCAAGTATAGTGAGTATAATTCCAAGTATCAGCTCCATCCAGCCAAATCCTGTTCGTTTCCTCATAATTCTCACCTCTTATCCTGTAAAATGCTCATAAATTCGTCTCCTGTGATCGTCTCTCTCTCATATAAAAAGGCTGCCAGTTCATCCAGCTTTTCCCGGTTCTCCTCTAAGATCTTACGTGCTTTTTCATGCTGAACCTTCACCAGTTCTACAACCTTGCGGTCGATCTCCCGCTGGGTTTCCGGTGAACAGGTAAGGGATGTATCCCCACCAAGATACTGATTATTTCTCGTCTCCATCGCAACCATATCAAAGTCATCATTCATGCCATACTGGGTGATCATTGCCCGTGCGATCTTCGTTGCCTGCTCGATATCATTCGAGGCTCCGGTCGTAACCTCACCGAATACCACTTCCTCTGCTGCACGTCCACCGGTAAAGGTTGCAATCTTATTTTCCAGTTCTTCTTTTGTCAGCAGATATCTGTCTCCCTGCTCCACCTGCATGGTATAGCCGAGCGCACCTGAAGTTCTCGGAATGATCGTGATCTTCTGTACCGGTGCTGAGTGCGACTGCATGGCCGCTACGAGCGCATGTCCGATCTCATGATAGGCAACCACATGCTTTTCTTTATCTGATAAAACAGCATTCTTCTTCTGATATCCTGCGATAACTACTTCTACACTTTCTTCAAGATCTGCTTCTGTAACGATCGTTCTGCCTGCCCGTACTGTTCGAAGAGCTGCTTCATTTACGATATTGGCAAGCTCTGCACCGGAAGCTCCCGCTGCCATTCTTGCGATCGTATGGAAATCCACATCATCCGAAACCTTGATCTTTCTGGCATGTACCTGAAGGATTGCTTCCCTTCCTTTCAGATCCGGAAGTTCAACCGGGACTCTACGATCGAATCGACCCGGACGGGTAAGTGCAGGATCAAGCGATTCCGGTCGGTTTGTTGCCGCCAGAATGATAACGCCGTTGTTTCCTTCAAAACCATCCATCTCAGTCAGGAGCTGATTCAAGGTCTGTTCTCTTTCATCATTTCCTCCGATCTGTCCGTCACGCTTCTTACCGATCGCATCGATCTCATCGATAAATACGATACATGGTGCTTTTTCCTTTGCCTGCTTGAACAGATCTCTGACCTTGGAGGCACCCATACCTACAAACATTTCTACGAATTCCGAACCGGACATCGAGAAGAACGGTACATTGGACTCTCCCGCAACTGCTTTTGCAAGCATTGTTTTACCGGTTCCCGGAGGACCTACTAACAGGACACCCTTTGGCATCGAAGCACCGACATCCGTATATTTCGCAGGGTTGTGCAGATAATCAACGATCTCTGCCAGATTCTCTTTTGCTTCATCCTCTCCTGCGACATCCGAGAAACGGATACCATTTGTCGACTGCACATATACCTTGGCATTGCTCTTGCCCATTCCAAAGGACATCGCATTCTTACCGCCCGCCTGTTCGATCAGCTTCTTACTGAAATACTGGCCCAGTCCGATGAATATAATAATCGGAAGAAGAAATCTCAACAGGAAATTCCAGACCGGTGATACCGTCTCATCGACATTCTTTGAAAATACCGCTCCGGCATCGTATAACCGTTCCGTCAGTCCCGGATCATCCATAGCTCCGGTCTTATAGTATGTGTTCTTATCCTTGTCTGTGAAGATGATCTCGGAATCATCCACCTCTACTTCGCCAATATTTTTCTCATTGATCATCTTCATAAATGTTCCGTAATCTACTTCCTTGACCTGTATCTTCATCAGAAGCGGATAAATAAACATATTAAAAACCAGAAGAACGACCAGCACGATCCCATAATAGAAGATCAACGGCTTCTTGGGTGATTTTACTTCTTTCATATGTCTCCTCTCTTTCCGGCAGGTACCTGTAATTTCTACATATATGTACTGCCTTTTCCTGTATTATTTCTGAGTTTCGCAAATTATCGCAGCAATCGCCGCTGACCTGTGTTGACATAGCTTTTGGTATTGGTTATACAGGCAAAAGTCTGTTAGCACTCATATCGCAGGAGTGCTAAGTTTCTTTTAGAACAATATAGCCAGAAAAAAAGGAAATGTCAATCTCTTTTATAAAGATTTCACACTTCCTTTACAGCTTTTTATTTTATATTATTTTGATACATCAATTACAAATTCCGGCGTTCCCATTGCTCCTGCACCCAGCTCATATTTATTAAAAAATACCACAACCTGATCCTTGTCATTGATATAAAACTGTGTATCTTCATTGATCAGATCTTCCAGATCTAAATCTTCCCAGAGATAGAATTTCTTTTCGTCGTCCCAGGTATTGATCTGCTTCTGAACCTCATCGGCTATGATCTTCTTGTAATTGCTGCCAAACCATTCTTTTAATGTAATATCCTTTCCTGTATCCAGATCAATGTTATAATAGAACATCTGGTAATAACCGGTTGCCCGGGTCTCATTTTCACTGATCACAAAGGATACATAATGTTCATCCAGACATTTGACCTCATAGTCAATAACGATATCATATGGGATAAAGTTCTTCGGATCTCCCCCGGTTAATATATAAGCGTTATACTCTTCTTCCGCACGCTTCTTACTTGCCTCCACTTCCTGGTTGATCATCTTTGCTATCTCACGATTCACACGCTTTTCCAGTTCGGAATTTCCGGTATTATTCAACTGCGGAACTTTCACATTTACATATTTGGCTTCATCCTCATATTCATATTCCCGGAAGGTAAATACCTGACACACAGGACCGATAAACGGCGTATCGGCAGCTGCCTTTGCAAACGTCGGAGATACATTCAGCAGAACCACAAATATCAAAAACATTGCAGCTACGGCCTCTCCTGCATAACGCAGTATATGTTTCTTCCGTCTCGTATATATATTAACAGGCTTCTGATCCGACATCCCTGTGCTCTCTGTCGTCAGCCCTTCTTCTATCGCTTCCTGAACTATGGAATTCAATTGTTCCGGGATTTTTATATTTTCATATTCCTCTTTATTAAACTTCATCATAAACCTCCAAATCCAGCTTTAAGAGTTTCAAAGCCTTATACAACCTTGATTTTACTGTGTTGATATTATCTCCTGTAACCTCTGCGATCTTGTCAAATTGCATATCTTCAAAAAAACGCAAAAGAACGACTGTTTTCAATTTTGCCGGAAGCCGATCCATAGAATGATACAGATCGACATATTCCTCCTGCTTTCCCGTTCTGTCTGTACTGTCTTCAAGTGAATCATCCTCCTGCAGATAGACAACCTTTTTTTGCCTTCGCAAAGCCATCAGACATTCATTGATCAGTATACGATACGCCCATGTTTCAAAGTATTCCGGACTTTTTACCTGGCTCCGGTTCTGCAGTATCTTAACGACCGCATCATGAACCGCATCTAAAGCATCCTGTTCATTCTTCATATAGCCAAATGCCATCCGATAAAACTTCTCCTGATTATCCTCAATAAATCGTATCACCACAGTTGACCGGATTCCCGTATCTTGTGATTCCTGCTTTTTATAACCGGCACGTTCATTCTGATATTTTGTTTTTCTTAAAATACTACGCTCATTCACGTTCTGTTCCCTCTGTTAATATTTTTATTTATCCAGTGTATGTTCCTCCAGATATGTGAGCCATTTTTCACAATATTTCTTATTCAGATGAATTCCATCTGTGGCCGCATCATCCGGCAGAACTCCATCTGTTGATACCGCTTCCTGCACATTCACAAATGTAGCACCTTCATCCGCTGCAAGCTGCTCTAATCGTTTATTATATTCCGCGATCTTATCATTTCTGACATATCCGCCGGAATCCGATACCGCTTTACTTACCGGAAGTACCGACTGAATAAATATCTTTGCAGATGGATTTTGTGCCTTAATATCATCAATGATCTGCTTGTAATCTGAGATAAATATATCATTACTGATCCAGCCTGTCTCATTGATTCCAAACATTAAATATACACGATTATATCTTGTTCTGGCAAGTGCCTCCATCACTGACCGGTCTTCATCGTCCTGATGGATTACTTTTGCGGTATATGCGCTTGCAACAGTTAATCCCTTGTGTACATATGCGGTTGTCTGTATACCGGTTTGTAACACGAAGCCTTCCGTTCTGGAATCTCCGACAAATACCGCATCCGAAAAATCATTTGATTTGTCATCGCTCTTTAAATCCATGTTTTTTACTGATCCTGTTGTAGTATCATCTCCCCGGCCTGTCAGCAATGTCTCTTTCACATTACCGATTCCGGAACTCTCTGTCGTACTTGTCTCTGTCGTACTTACCTCTGTTGTCACAGGCTCCTGCGTTGATCCTTCTACAATCGGTCTGTCTTTCGCCATATGTATGAACCGAATACTGATGCAGAACGCAAACAGAAGCATTGCTGCTGCCGTTCCACGCATAAATATCTGCTGTCTTCTTCTCCTTCTCTTTCTCTTTTGCTGCATTAAGAACATCTTTCTTCTTTTTTGTAATCTGACTCTATTCCTATTCTGACGCATTATCCGTTCCTCCTTATCTATCTCAAAAGTATTTCTTACTTTGTTTTCTATTATTTAGATGTTTAAGGATGAGAAAAAGTTGATACAAATTTATATTTTTTGAAAAAATTTTGATTTGACGAAATTTTAATCTGAAGTTCCTTGCTTTATGCAATAAGACTTTCCATATAGAAAAAAACATCCGATCGGTTAACGACATATTCATATCTGTTATCCGATTAGATGTTTTTTGTTTATCTATTATTTTTACTTATCTGTTATTTTTATTATGCTTCTTCCCTTGCTTCCAGATCAAAATGCTCCCTGACCAGCTTCACAACTACACCGGAAAGCAAGAATACTGCGATCAGGTTTGGTATCGCCATCAGACCATTGAAAGTCTCTGCAATACTCCAGAGCAATCCAAGATCTAAGGTTGCACCAACGATAGCAACCAGTGAATAAACAAACATAAACGGCTTATTTACCTTTGTTCCGAACAAGAACTCGATACACCTCGCACCATATAATCCCCAACCAATAATAGTTGAAAATGCGAAACAGCACATTGCCACAGCTGTAAAAAGTGATACCCAGTTGCCATATGTAGCAGTAAACCCACTGATCGTAAGCTCAGCGCCCGCTGCCTGTCCATATGTGATCGGCACTTCGCTGCAAAGTATAACCAATGCAGTCAGGGTACAGATAACTATAGTATCTACGAATACTTCAAAGATTCCAAAGAATCCCTGTTTTACCGGCTTTCTTGTATCTGCACATGCATGTGCGATTGAACCTGTACCAAGCCCGGCCTCATTTGAAAAGATACCTCTTGATACACCCTTCTTCATGCTCATGAAAAAGCTTCCAACAACACCACCGGTTACTGACGCCGGTGAAAATGCGCCTTCCACAATCTCTTTAAATACTGCCGGCACATGATTGATATTTAAAATTACGACTCCAAGCGCAAGCACCACATAGAACAGCGCCATAAATGGTACCAGCTTCTCTGTTACCTGTCCGATTCTCTTAATCCCGCCAAGCAGGATCAATGCAAGCAGGACTGCGAGCACAATACCGATGACCAGATTTATAGTTGACGCGGAATCCTTTGAAATAATTCCATAATTAAATAATGCAGAATCGATCGCTGTCGTGATCGTGTTTACCTGTGTGGCATTTCCTGTACCGAATACTGTGATCACACCAAATGCCGCAAACAGATATGCAAGCCAGTGCCAGTGCTTCTTCAGACCATTCTTGATATAATACATCGGTCCGCCGACAAATTCGCCCTTATCATTCTTCTCCCGGAAATGAACGGCGAGTGTTACTTCTGAAAACTTTGTACACATACCAAGAAGTGCGGATATCCACATCCAGAAGACGGCGCCCGGTCCACCGATAGCGATCGCTCCGGCAACACCCGCTATATTTCCTGTACCGACCGTAGCCGCAAGCGCGGTACACACCGCCTGAAACGGTGTCATGGCTCCATCGGCAGCCTGTTTCTTTCGAAACATTCGCCCGATCGTAACTTTCATCGCATATGGAAATTTCCGGATCTGCAGAAACCGGGTTCGGAAGCTTAACACCAGACCGACACCAATAATACAGATCATGGCAGGGACACCCCATATAAAGTTATTGACTACATTGTTGATTGATTCAATTGTTTCTAACATATTTTACTACTAATTTCCTTTACTATAATCTGGCAGGTTTTTCGAATTCAGGTCGTACGCTCTTAAATATGTCCATACGTTTCGGTGAAAATATTCGAAACCTAAACCTCTTCACGTCCGGTTTTTGCACGAATAAGCATTAGAATTACAAATAACAGCACGATACAAACCGGAAGCGCAAGCCATGAAAGTGCGGCAAGCTTCGCAGCCTGAAGAATTCCGATCAACAGATATCCAACCATACATACTGCAGCTACAACAATTGCATATGGAAGCTGTGTAGATACATGGTTTACATGCTCACAATGTCCTCCGGCAGATGCCATGATCGTTGTATCTGAGATTGGGGAGCAGTGGTCACCACATACCGCACCTGCAAGACAGGATGCGATAGAGATTACCATCATCTGTCCGGATGGGAATACGCCGATCACGATCGGGATCAGAATACTGAAGGTTCCCCATGACGTTCCGGTGGCAAATGCAAGTAAGGCTGCAACAATGAATATGATCATCGGCAGGAAGCCCTGCATGGAACTGGCAGAACTGGATACCAGATCAGCTACATATACCTTTGCGCCGAGGAGATTCGTCATACCGGAAAGTGTCCACGCCATTGTAAGGATCAGGATCGGTGCGATCATTGATTTGAAACCTTCCGGTATACATTCCGTAAATTCCCGGAAGGATAAGGTATCACGCAGCATGAAATAAATAAACGTAAATACCAGTGTAACAGCACCACCAAGCACCAGACCAACCGATGCGGATGAATTTGCGAATGCATCTACAAATGATGTTCCGCTGAAGAAACCACCTGTATATACCATTGCAATGATACAGCTTATGATCAGCACAACAACCGGCAGGATCAGATCCAGCACATGTGCATTTTCTTTTAAAATTTCTTCTTCATTATCTTCATATGGTCTTCCCGGAGTTGTGAACAGATCCCCTGCGATCGCATTCATTTCATGTCTCTTCATCGGACCGAAATCAACACGAAGAATGGTTACTCCAAGTACCATGACTAACGTAAGAAGCGCATACAGATTATATGGAATTGTCTGGATAAATACTGCAAATCCGTTAATTCCAGCATCTTCCGGTACGGATGATGTAACAGCTGCAGCCCATGAACTGATCGGTGCTATGATACACACCGGTGCTGCTGTAGCATCAATAATATAAGATAATTTGGCTCTAGATACTTTATGGCGATCTGTTACGGGACGAAGGACACTTCCTACAGTCAGACAATTAAAATAATCGTCTACAAAGATCAGGATTCCAAGAACCATAACGGATAATTGTGCACCAATCCTTGTCTTAATGTGTTTTGATGCCCATTTTCCAAATGCCGCAGAGCCTCCTGCTTTATTTAACAGGGATACCAGAATACCAAGCATAACAAGAAATACCAGAATACCCGCATTTCCTGAATCTGAAAGCTTCGCGATCATACCGCCATTTTCATTAAACAGCATGGTATTGATGCCTAACTCCAGATTAAAATTCGAATATAATAATCCACCTGTGATAATACCTGCAAGCAATGAGGTATAAACCTCCTTTGTGATCAGTGCCAGACCAATCGCAATAACCGGTGGAAGCAGAGATAATATCGTTGCATAGGTCTTACATTGATAATTCTCCGGATCTGCGATCTCCCCCGGTGTTTTACCGGTTACCACCATGAGTACGATTATGATCGCAATGAATATAAGCATCGCAATCTGTTTTCTTTTGATCTTCAATTTCTCTCCTCCAAAATTTTCTTTTGTTTTTTATGCCCTATGCTAAGCATTCTACTACATTCGTTTCCATAAAGGCACACTACTTTTCCAGTATAAAGTGCTGTCCCTGAGAAATCAAGTTTTACCTGACATTTTAAAAGGGTATTTTCGGAATTTGTTCCAAAAATACCCTGGTTTCTTATTTTATATCAGTATTGTACCTCTTATAAATCAATTACTTTTAGAAATCAACCTCTGAATCATAATAACAGCACTTTAAGAGTTTCTCCATCTCTTCCTGACTCGGCTGTCTTGGATTTGATCCTGTACATGCATCCAATATTGCATTTGCTGCGATCTCAGGCAACCGCTCTAAGAATACATTCTCAGGTACAAAGCCCTGCTCTGCCGGATAGCTGTCAGCACCATAATGTTTGATACAGTGTGGGATATTCAGATCATCGTTCATCTTACGCAGATAGTTGATCAGAAGTGTTACCTTCTCATCTAATGTATCACCGCCAAGTCCCATAAAGTCTGCGATCACTCCATATCTTTCTTTTGCAGTTTCATCCTTTGCATTAAATGCGATGACCTTCGGCAGATACATTGCATTTGCCGCACCGTGAATGATGTGTGCGCCATAATCCGCAAATGCTGCACCTGTTTTATGTGCCATAGAATGAACAATACCCAGAAGCGCATTTGAGAATGCCATACCTGCAAGGCACTGAGCGTTGTGCATCGCATCACGTTTTTCCATATCTCCGTTATAAGAACCAACCAGATCATTCTGGATCATCTTAATAGCATGTAATGCAAGCGGATCTGTGAAATCACAGTTTGCGGTTGATACATATGCCTCGATCGCATGTGTCATTGCATCCATACCGGTATGAGCAACTAACTTCTGCGGCATCGTCTCTGCCAGCTCAGGATCAACGATCGCTACATCCGGTGTGATCTCAAAATCAGCGATCGGGTATTTGATGCCCTTCTGATAATCCGTGATAATTGAAAAGGCCGTTACTTCAGTTGCAGTTCCTGAAGTAGATGAAATTGCACAGAAATGAGCTTTTTTACGAAGGGACGGAATACCAAATACCTTACACATATCTTCAAATGTAATGTCCGGATATTCATATTTGATCCACATTGCCTTTGCCGCATCAATCGGAGAACCTCCGCCGATTGCTATGATCCAGTCCGGTTCAAACTCCAGCATGGCAGCAGCACCCTTCATAACTGTTTCAACAGACGGATCCGGTTCAATGCCTTCAAATAACTGAACTTCCATTCCTGCCTCTTTCAGATTCTTTTCTACTTTATCCAGAAATCCAAAGCGTTTCATCGAGCCACCGCCAACACAGATCATCGCCCTTTTTCCTTTAAAAGTTTTTAATGCATCTAATGCATCCTTTCCATGATAAATATCTCTAGGTAACGTAAATCTTGCCATCTTTCCATCCTCCTATTACTCTATCTTATTGGTACGCCTAAGAAGCCGCAAACGACTCTTGCCTATAAAAAACAAAAAGTAGTGTACTACTACACTACTTTCTGATTATATCACAATTCTTTTCATTTCTCATTATATTTTTGTGAAATTTAAACAACTGTTTTTGTGAAAAATTAAATTTTCTAAACTTTTTATACAAAAAATGGCATTTTTCTAATGTTTGGCTACTTTCCTGCAAGAATCAGCTGAAGCAGACCCTTATCCAACATTAATGCACGGTTCCAGGGATTCAGAATAATGCCCTCTATATCGTCCGTCATTAAAACTGCTTCAAAGAGATGGCTGATATCTGCCATAAAGGTTGACATTACGGTTTCACCGCCCTTTATCTCCTCATCAAAGCTGGTAAATGCCATCCACCAGTACCGCTCATCCTCGGTCTGGATCGCCTGGATCTGCAAACTGCTCTCCGCACCCGCCGGTGGTATAACAGCAACAATGAACTGTCCATTTGCTCTCGCACGCCGTCTTATCACTGTAAGTGTATGTGCAAGCATTTCTTCTGTCGGTTCCTGCTGTAAAACAAGGATTGCTTCTTCAATTGTCTCATTTCCCTGTAAGCCTTCATCTACAGGTATCTGATCTTCATATTTTTTCGTATCCATATACCGTCTGATCTCCCAAATATCTTCTCATATTTTATCTTGAAAATCTTCTTTATAACAGTCCCTGAATCAGAATGATCAGGATCAGAACAGGAAGTACAAACTGGAAATATGGTTTTAATTTTACGGACATTTTCAATCCGGAACCGGTATTTACTTCCTCAATATAATTATCAAAGCCCCAACCCCATTTCGTAACACAGAACAACAGATAGATCAGCGAACCGAGTGGGAGCAGAAGATTACTTACCAGGAAGTCCTCACTGTCTAATACATCTCTGCCACCGATCAGGTGCAGATCACTCCACACGTTGTATCCCAGAACACAAGGAAGACTTGCGATCAGAATAATAACGCAATTGATGATGGCTGTCTTATTCCTGCTCCATCCGAACATATCCATCGCAAATGACATGATATTTTCAAATACGGCGATAACCGTAGAAAAGCTTGCAAATGTCATAAACAGAAAGAACAGAGAACCCCAGATCCTGCCGCCTGCCATATTGACAAATACATTTGGCAGCGTTACAAATATCAGCTTTGGTCCTGCAGTGACCTCTACTCCATAGCTGAAGCAGGCCGGAAAGATAATAAGACCGGACATAACTGCTACAAATGTATCAAGCGCACAGATCCTGACACCTTCGCCTGCCAGCGCATGATCCTTGCTCATATAACTTCCGAAGATCTCCATCGCAGCTACACCAAGACTCAGAGTGAAGAAGGCCTGATTCATAGCCGCGGAGATCACATTTCCGATACCAACTTTCTCAACCGTTGACAGATTTGGGATCAGGTAGAACCGTAAACCTTCACCGGCTCCTGATAAAGTAATGCTGTGAACTGCCAGTACCACGATCAGCACCAACAGTGCTGTCATCATAATCTTACTGATCCGTTCCAGACCATTCTGAAGTCCACGGCTGCATACGATAAATCCGACAATAACCGTCAGAATCATCCAGAAGCCCATCTGCTTTGGATCGGCAAGCAGATTCGAGAATACAGATCCGGTTGAATCCGCATCCATACCAGCCTTGAATTCGCCTGTTACGAATTTATAAAAATACGATACCATCCAACCGGATACGGTTGTATAGTACATCATCAGTACATAACAGCCAAGGATCGCAAACCATCCATGAATGTGCCATTTGCTCTTTGGTTTTTCAAGCTCCTTATAAGCCAGAACTGCACTCTTTCTGCTTCCTCGTCCGACAGCAAGCTCCATCGTCAGAACCGGAAGTCCCATCACCACAAGGAACAACAGATAGAACAATACAAAGATTCCTCCACCATTTTCCCCTACTACATATGGGAATCTCCATACATTTCCGATTCCGATCGCGCATCCTGCACTTACTAATAAAAATCCTAAACGGGATTTAAATGATTCTCGTTTCATATTTTCTACTTTTTCTCCTGTATTTCTTGCTTCTCTATGCCGCTGCTTTAAGCATCCGATCTCGCATAAGAATTCTTCATCTGATTACTCAGTTCATATAAGACTTTGGAAAGCGTATTACCGGTCTCTTTCCGGAGAATATCTGCCATTTCCTGATTGGCCTGCTTCCGAAGCGCGCTTCGTTTACCGGCATCTGCTTCTTTTTCTATCTGCTCATCATATCGGTTGATCACTGCATGCCCTTTCGCAAGCATAGTTTCCTGATACCGTTCAATATGGAACAGAGACTTGCTGTAAGAGGCATCTGCCATCGCTGCGAT
Source organism: Clostridium sp. AF15-41 (assembly GCF_003604095.1). NCBI lineage: Bacteria > Bacillati > Bacillota > Clostridia > Eubacteriales > Clostridiaceae > Clostridium > Clostridium sp. AF15-41. The sequence goes on along the minus strand of NZ_QTMQ01000002.1, from coordinate 53,998 downwards.
CATACGGCTGTTCCAGTAGAAATTATCGGTAGATACGTCAGCGGTCGTGTTCGCCAGATATTCCGGTGTCGTGTCCACATTTGCATAAAATGGCACCATGACATTAAACGCATTTGAAGCAAATGCCACCCACTCGATCACACGACTGTCCTCTGCTCCATATGGTCGCATCTGGATCGCAGACATGAAATCAGTCCGGTTAATACCGATGGAACGATATGCACCTGCCATCTTCTTATCTCCATATGGGAGATATGGATCATATGGTGTTCCCTGATAATGCGCGGACAACACATATTTGACATCCTCCATCGTCACCTTATGCTCCGGAATCAGACTCCATGGAATGTCGTCCGATACCGGTGTGTAATCTGCATTTTCACCATCCCAGCGGTAGGTCTTCGGATTCAGATACCGCTCCATAAACCATGCTCTTGGCGTATTGTAGACATGATCCGAATCATCATGACTCCCAAATATCTCTCTTGGATTAATGAATCTGCCAAATGGCAGATCCGCATCTTCGGCCTTACGTTCTGTGCTTCTTCTAATAGTCAGATCCAGATGATTCTTCTCGATAAATTCCGGCAGATCTTTTGAGCACATATGTGCGTTCTGATCCGTTAGTGCATCCTTCATATCAAATACATCCATGCCGAACTGATTCGGCATCACAACATAGACATCATCCGGCACTTTTTTCGCGATCCAGTGATGTCCTCCGATCGTTTCCATCCACCAGATCTCATCCTGATCCTGGAATGCGATTCCATTCATCTCGTAGGTTCCGTACGTTTCAAGCAGACTGCCAAGACGTTCTACACCTGCTCTCGCACTTCTTATATATGGAAGTACGAGACAGACGATATCTTCTTCTCCGATTCCGCCCGGCATTTCTTCGTTTCCGTTCTCTGCCGGCTGATACTCGACCAGAGGATCTGCGCCGAGCACTCTCGGATTCGATGTAATGGTTTCGGTCGCTGTCATTGCAACATGGGCTGCATTTACACCGCTTGCTGCCCAGATGCCTTCCCCATCGATTGCATTGGGCATCGATGTATAGCGCATCGCTTCTTCCGGAAGCGGAATTTCCAGATGTGCCAGAACCGAACGGTAGATCTTCGGCTGTTCTTCCGGTTCTACGACTACAAATTTCTTCGGCATATAATGACCGGATCCTGAATCATCGTTTCTGGCAATGATCGTTGATCCATCATAGGATGCCTTCTTTCCAACTAATATCGTTGTACATGCCATCAGGCTTCACTCCTTTTTTCTGATACAATTCTTTTTCCTGTTCTGTATGTTTTCTTTTCATAGCTGCTGCCTGTTATCGTAACAGCTTCTCTTTTAATACCTTGATCACACCCTGATTGCGCATCGTATCTGCTACATGGGCTGCTGCCTGCTTTACCTCATCTCTGGCACTTCCGATCGCATAGCTTTCCTTTGCACAGGCAAGCATACCAAGGTCATTGATATTATCACCAAATACCATAACTTCATCCGGTTTGATCTCATATTTATCAAGCAGAAACTGTAATGCACTTCCCTTGTTGATCGATGGTTCCGAACAGTCTACCCAGTAAACTCCGGCAGGTGCCAGTAGAATGGTATCCTTCCATTTGTCATAAAACCAGTCTTTTACGATCCGCTCTGCATCCTCCGGGTGAAATATCGAGATCTTCACGATATCATCATTAATATCGGTAAGATCCGGCACTGCCTTGATCTCATAGCGATATGCTTCCCGCATCCAGTTATACAGTCGTCCATCCTCGCTTCCAACATAGGCATAATCCCTTCCACAGAGCAACAGCTCTACATCCGGCAGCTTCTCTGCATCCTCCACGATCGCACGGATCAGGTCTTTCTCCATCGGACGTTTGAGCCATGTTTCGCCCTTGCTTCCTCTGACAAATCCGCCATTATCCGGGATATATAAGATCTGATCTGCAACCGGTGCAAATAACTTTTTCAAGCTCGCATACTGCCTGCCGCTTGCTGCTACAAAAGTTATATTCTTTTCTTTTAATGCCTTTATTACATCATAGATCTCAGGATTGATCTCAAATGTTCCGTCAGGAACAAGAGTTCCATCCACGTCACTTGCTACTAATTTTATCATTTTTACTTACGCTCCATTTTCATTTAACTAAAAACAGCCGTCCGGCAACATTCTCTCCTATAGGAATAAATGTCTTACGCCTTCCGCATCAAATGTCACCTGTGGTACATGATCTACCTCGATCCGGTAAAGTGCATTTGCTGCCAGATGCTCGGCTGCCTGCTCCAGATCACGGATACCGGAGGTATTCTTGAATTCTTCAATGACCGCATCCAGACCATCCTCTGTGATGATACATTCATTCTCTTTCAGACCGATCCGCTTCAATACCTTTGGCAATGCAAATTTACTGAAAATGATCTTTTTTTCTTCAAAGGTATAATCCGGTATGTCGATAACCGCAAAACGTGACATCAATGGCGCACTGATATCTTCTTTATTATTTGCCGTTGCGATCGGATATACGCCAACGGTCGGGATCATACACTCCATATAGTTATCTGTAAATCCAAGATTATCAAGCAAAGTCAGAAGTACATCCGCAGGATTTCCATTTCCCTTTCCTGATGCAGCCTTATCAAGCTCATTGATAATAAATACCAGATTGGATTCTCCTGCGATCGAGAATGCTTCCATGATGATACCCGGCTTTGCATTTGCATAGATTCTGGAGCTTCCTGTAAGCTGCTCCGGATCATTGATCGAACTCATATCAAGGGTTGTCCATGGCAGTTTCAGAATACGGGCAACCGCATACGCGATCTGTGATTTTCCGGTACCGGCAGGTCCGACCAACAGAAGTCCATAAGCAGGAAGGGTATGAGTTCGGTTGATCTGGATAACCGTCTCCATGATCCTCTGCTTTACACGTTCCATTCCATATAATTCTTCATCCAGGATCCGTCTTGCTTCAACCGGATCGATCGCTTCAAAATAATTGCTCTTCCACTGAATATTCATCATGATCGAGAGTGCTCTCTGTGCATGACGACGCTCCTCCGGTGACACCTCATTTGATCTGGCAACAGCAAGATTTCTTCTCGCCCAGAGACGGATATTATCCGGCATCGTTCTGCCCGCACATGTCATAAAATCAGAAATGCTCTGAAGACTGGTCAGCTTCATATCGTCGCCTTCCTCGTCTGCATCGTCATCCTCCTCGACTTCCTCTGATGCTGTACTTGCAAGCAGTCGTTCGATCATAAACTGTAAAAATCCATCTGCCGCAGATAACTTGGTTCCGCCACCAAATGCTGTCTCTCGGATTCTGTATACTGCATATCCGTCTTCCAGATTTTTACCGGACAGACGTACACTGATATGATTTTCTCCCAGCCATTTGATCAGACTGACAAATCTGGAATCAATCTTTAAAATATCTGCTGAAAATGTCTCCCCATTTTCCTTGAATTCAAAAGTAGTACGCTTTGCCGGATTTGTAAAAACGCCCAGCGCATGATGGATCCACTGTCTCTCACTGTTATCTAACACCAGAATCGGTTCCTCCGGTGTCTTTTCCTTTGCATTTGACTGAAATGCCGTATAGGTACAAACCGTATCCTCATTCTTTACCGGTTTATCACTGAAATCAAAAACTGGCATATATAATTTCTCCTTTTATCATTTTTTCTATTCTTCTACACCCGCAAGTGCTGTAATCTTTGCTTTCGCCTGTTAGTATGCATTTATTCTTATAAATGGTACCATTACAGGTCAATATCAAGTTCTACCGGACAATGATCGGAACCCAACACCTCTGTATGGATCTTTGCATCCACAAGTCTGGATTCCAGAACCTTTGAGGTCAAAAAATAGTCGATCCGCCATCCGGCATTCTTCTCTCTTGCCTTAAAACGGTAAGACCACCAGGAATAAATGCCTTCTGCGTCCGGATTAAAAAAACGAAACGTATCAACAAATCCACTGTCAAGCAGGGTACTGAATTTTTCTCTTTCCTCATCTGTAAATCCGGCGTTCTTACGATTGGTCTTTGGATTTTTCAGATCGATCTCTGTATGTGCCACATTCATATCCCCACATACTACCACCGGCTTTGTCTGTTCCAACTGCTTCAGATACTCTCTGAAATCATCCTCCCACTTCATACGATAGTCCAGTCTGGCAAGCTCATTCTGTGAATTTGGCGTATATACAGTGACCATATAAAAATTATCATATTCGAGTGTGATGACTCGTCCCTCATGGTCGTGTTCTTCTATACCGATTCCATATGCCACTGACAACGGCTCTTTCTTTGCGAAAATAGCAGTTCCGGAATATCCCTTTTTCTCTGCATAATTCCAATATTGATAATAACCCGGAAGCTCCAGTTGAAGCTGTCCTTCCTGCATTTTTGATTCCTGAATACAAAAAATATCTGCATCTGCCTCTTTAAAGAAATCCATAAAATTCTTTCCAACACATGCGCGAATTCCGTTCACATTCCACGATATCATCTTCATTGTAGTGCTTCCTCCTGTCTGATCTATATACATAAAAAGACCATCCGCTACCTCCTGAAAGCTCCGCTCTGCCTACGCAATAGAAAAAAGAGTCATGGGTAATACGGCAAATGCCGCACTTATTTCTAAACGAATGGTCATGTTTATTATACTACATCTGGTTTATCCGTCAAATAAATTCATTGCATTGTCGGTATTTCAGATTACTATATCTATAACCGGTATCAGAATTTATCTGTTCATCGGAATCTCAATATCGAACTTTTCTATATCGATTATCGCATTTCCATCACAGAAAAACGAAATGCCATCTGCTGTCTGCGGCGTATAAATTGTTGTACTCATTGACAACGCTCCGTCATTCACAAACAGTTCTACCGAATTGCGGTCAAGAATAAACCGTAATGTTATCCGTTCTGCTTCCGATTCTACCTCTGCCCGCCTGATGCAGACTACATCCCGGTTCATTCCTGCAAATGTCCGGTCAACTTCGATCTCCCGTTTTCTTCTGTTATATGTAATTCTGGTATAATGCTCTGCATCTTTTGCTACATCAATATAAAACTCCTGAAATTCACCGGATTTTATTGTTACTGTCATATCCAGCGTTCTTCCCTTTATCCCATCAAAGTTCTGCCCGCCTTCTACCTTTTCATTCGAATAGGAAACCGGCCGAACCCGATATTGCTCCAGTTCTTTCACAGGTTTCTGGATGATCCTGCCATCTGACAGATATAATTCTCTTGGGATTGTCATCATGCCCTGCCACCCCTGTCCATCCGGGATAAATGAATTATGCCATGACTGCATCCATGCGATCAAGATTCTCCTTCCATCCGGAAGTTCTGTCGTCTGTGATGCATAAAAATCCAGACCTTTATCAAGTGTATGTGGCTGCCCCATTTGAAACTGCTTTTTTGCATGATCATATGTTCCAACAACATAGATCGCATTATTACCATTATGCAGTTCATTTCCCTGCGCCTGTACATCAGGTGGTGAAAACAACAGCACATCTTTTCCGTCCAACCTGAAATAATCCGGACATTCCCATACGCTTCCTAACCGTTCCATGTGCTCTGCAAATACACCTTCATATTTCCAACAACCTGCTGCTTTCTCAAAGGCTTCTGTCTCCTGTTCGGTAAGCTCTGTTTTTTCCAGATATTGATGTATTTCAGAATTTGAAAATAACGCGATCATTCCTTTATTCTGAGCATCCCGGCTGCAGGTCAGCATATAGTAAATACCATCTTCTTCCCATACCTTCGGATCTCTGAAATCAATATGGCTGAATCCCTCCGGCATCACCGCCCCTGTGAGAACAGGATTGTTCTTCAGCTTCTTATAACCTACACCATCTCCAACTGCCATACACTGATTCTGAAGATTGCAGCCACCATTCTTATCTTTACTGACTCCTGTATAAAACAACACATGTCCAAGATTTGTCATAACTGCCGAACCGGAAAAGCATCCTTCCTCATCGTATTCCTTATCCGGTGCAAGTGCCGTCGGATACTGCTTCCAACTTATCATATCTTCACTTACCTGATGCCCCCAATGCATCGGTCCCCATACATTGCTATATGGATGATATTGATAAAACAAATGGATTTGTCCCTTATATACTGAAAATCCATTGGGATCATTCATCCAGCCGATCGGTGGTGTCACATGAAATAACGGTCTTTTATCAGCATCAACTTCATATTCTTTTTCATATTTTCTGGCTGCTTCTAATGTATACATATTCTTTCTCCTTATCCAAGCTCCAACGTTGTCTTTGCAATCGCCTCCGGGATACCCTTTCCCAGTTTACACGTCATCTCATGCCACTGTTCGCCGCCCCACGAAGAAACCGACATGCCGTTATCCTCGTATCCCATCTTCTGGTACATGGCAACCCTGGATTCCAGACAGGTAAGGATCAGTCGCTTTCGTCCATTCTGTCTTTCCCTGTTCTTATAACATTCCATCATCTCGGAAGCCAGCCCAATCCTGCGATATTCCGGCAAAACATCAACACCAAGGATCATTACATTTTTTCCGGCAGGATCATACAGATCTGCATTCTGAAAAAATTCATCACGCAAAACCGTTTCATTTGTAGACAGACCATTAATAAATCCGGCAATCTTACCTGTTGCTTTATCTACCGCAACCAGAAACATTTCCGGCACTTTCTCCACACGCAAATGCATCATCTCCGGAGTACAGGCCTCATTCGGAGGAAAACAGATCCGTTCGATCTCTGCTGTTTGCTCTGCTTCATTCTTTTTAATATTTCGAAACTCAAATCTTACTAAATTTTCCTGTGTCACTGTTAAACTCCTTCTTACTATTTGTTATGAACTCTGTATTATAGATAATATAGGAACTAATTTTTCAGGAGGAACTATTATGGGTATTAAAGGCATCGATATAAACAAAAACGGGGTTACACTCGGCGATCATATTGAAAACATGAAAGAAAATCAATATATCTTTGGAATCTCCGCATCCTGCGGGATTCCATATTTTTTCCGGAAGACTTTCAGATCTTCTTTTCCACGGATCAACATGATATCTTCAAATATCCCGTTATGAATATCCTGAAAACCAGCGACCTGTTCACCGGTGCAGATACTGCATTTGATGACCGGTCGTTTACTCTGACTATCATATGATGCCTGCTCTTTCTTTTTTCGAAATAATCCCATATTAAACTTCCTTTACATTTCAATTTTTAATTCGCCAGTTGATATTCTTTTAACTGCTTCCGTCTCGCTCTATAGTCCGGGCAATACCGCGCTACCTCTGACCAGAATTCTTTGGAATGATTCATATGTCGTCTGTGCGCCAGTTCATGCACTACCACATAGTCAAGTAATTCATCCGGCAGATAATATAACTGATAATTAAAATTCACATTTCCGGCACTGCTGCAGCTTCCCCATCTGGTCTTCTGGTTGCGGATCGTGATGCGCCCAACTGTCACCTGCATAACCGCACAATAATACTTTACCCGATCTGCTATCTTATCCTTGATCTTCTGAATCTCTGCATCTGATAACGCATCCATAGATGGAACCTTAATTTTCGTTCGTGCATCCGCACGCTTTTTTACCTGATCCACCTTCTTTAAGATCCAATCCTGTTGTTTCTCTATAAATGCTTTTAATTCCCGGTCAGATAATCTCGCCGGAATCCTTGCAAGTACCGTTCCATCCGGTCGCACCTCCAGGCCGAGACTTTTTCTCCCGGATCTTATAACCTGTACCCGGATATTTTCATTTGTCACTTTGTCATTCAGTATTATCTCTGTCAGCATATTCATGCCGTCTATATTCCCATCCGATTATAGACAGTCTACACCTCATGATTATAAATTTATTTCTTTATTACAGTGTCAACACACTGTACTCTTCCAGATTCCACACCTTTGTCACGATATCTGAATAGAACTCCGGCTCATGGCAGACTAACAAAACCGAACCGTGATAGTCTTTCAATGCCCGCTTCAATTCGTCCTTTGCATCCACATCCAGATGGTTTGTCGGCTCATCGAGGATCAACAGATTCGTCTCCTGATTGATCAGTTTACACAGGCGTACCTTTGCCTGCTCACCACCGCTTAATACCTTAACCTTACTCTCGATATGCTTGGTTGTCAGTCCGCATTTGGCAAGTGCCGATCGCACCTCATACTGTGAAAATCCCGGAAATTCCTGCCAGATTTCCTCCAGACAGGTATTCTCTGTCCCAGCCATTTCCTGTTCAAAATAACCTTTATACAGATAATCACCCAGATGCACCGTACCGGATATCGGCTTGATGATTCCAAGCAAACTCTTAAGCAGCGTACTCTTTCCTATACCATTTGTACCAACGATCGCGATCTTTTCTCCACGCTCCATCCGAAGATTGATCGGTTTGGAAAGCGGCGCCTGTTTGTCATATCCGATCACCAGATCCTCAGTTTCAAATAACATCTTGCCCGGTGTTCTCGCTTCCTTAAAATAAAATTCCGGCTTTGGGCGTTCCCTGGCAAGTTCTATCACATCCATCTTGTCCAGCTTCTTCTGTCTGGACATCGCCATATTTCTTGTGGCAACACGCGCTTTATTTCTGGCAACGAAATCCTTCAATTCACTGATCTCCTGCTGCTGTTTCCGGTAAGCAGCCTCCTGCTGTGCCTTTCTCGCCTCGTATACTTCTAAGAATTTGTCATAGTTGCCGACATAGCGGTTCAACTCCTGATTCTCCATATGATAGATGATATTTACGACATCATTTAAAAATGGAATATCATGGCTGATCAGGATGAATGCGTTCTCATACTCCTGCAGATACCGTTTCAGCCATTCGATATGTTCTGCATCCAGATAGTTTGTCGGCTCATCAAGCAACAGAATCTCCGGCTTCTCAAGTAACAGCTTTGCAAGCAAAACCTTGGTACGCTGACCACCGCTCAGATCTGTTACGTCATGATCCAGTCCAAGTTCCAGAAGCCCCAGCGCTCTCGCTACCTGTTCCGTCTTGGCATCGATCATATAGAAATCATGATTTGTCAGAAGATCCTGCAGCGTGCCGACTTCCTCCATCATTTCCATGATCTCATCATCCGTTGCATCCGCCATGCTATCATAAATCTGGTTGATCTTCTCCTCCATCTCAAACAGATAGGAAAATGCTGACTTCAGCACAGATTCGATCGTCATTCCCTTTTCCAGCACCGCATGCTGATCCAGATAGCCAACACGCACATGCTTGTTCCATTCCACCTTACCTTCATCCGGCGCAAGTGTTCCTGTCACAATATTCATAAAGGTACTTTTACCTTCACCATTTGCTCCAACCAGTCCGATATGTTCACCGGCAAGCAGCCGGAAAGATACATTATTGAAAATGGCTCTGTCTCCAAAACCATGTGTCAAATTTTCTACATTTAAAATCATTCGTCTTACCCTTTTCCGTTTATTTCGTGATAAGGTTACTATACCTTATGGATAGGATTCAGACAAGATAACTTTTTCCCATTCCTTCGATTTTCTTTTTCCCCCGCCTGTGCTAGAATGTGATTGCAGATGGTATTCGTGTGTGCACTTATCTACTTCTATATTTGTGTATCCTTAACATTCCCAATCAGGGGACGCTTCCGCTCGTTTTCCCGCTGTGTAACTTCGAACTAACCTCGGATAAACCTCGGTAAGGTCTCAGTTAGGTCTGCAGCGGTACTAAGATGCCACTTATGTGCCATCAAGTACCGGCGACCTCAAATGCCCCTGTATTGGCAAGTTAAGATACACAAATAACATATAGGTTACGAATGCACACACGAATATCATCTGCAAATACAGCAAGAGGTGATTTTTATGATTCAGATAGATTTGATCACCGGATTCTTAGGTTCCGGTAAAACTACTTTTATAAGGAAATATGCTAAATACCTGATCGATCAGGGCTTAAATATCGGCATTCTTGAAAATGATTTTGGTGCAGTCAATGTCGATGCCATGCTGTTACAGGATATCCTTGGTGATAACTGTACACTAGAAATGGTTGCCGGCGGTTGTGATGCCGACTGTCACCGCAGACGATTCAAAACCAAGCTGATCGCAATGGGAATGTGTGGCTATGACCGCGTTCTGGTAGAGCCATCCGGCATCTTCGATATGGATGAATTCTTCGATGTCCTGCACGAAGATCCGCTTGACCGCTGGTACACGATTGGAAATGTTATCACGATCATTGATGCCACACTGGAGCAGAATCTCTCCGAAGCTTCCCGTTATCTTCTGGCTTCTCAGGTGGCACAGGCCGGCACTGTCTTATACAGTCATTCACAGGAAGTCACACCGGAACAGTTAGCCTCTACCAAAGATTATGTAAAACAGTCATTTGACATTCTGCACTCTAAGTCCACACCAAAGCAGGTCGTTCTGGAAAAAGACTGGAAAGATCTGACCGATGAAGACTATAAAGCGATCCTCTCATCCGGCTATCAGGATGCCAATTATACGAAACTCTGGTTTGACGACAAACAGACCTACGACAGTCTGTACTTCATGAATATGGATTTTACAGAGGATTTCTTAAAAGAAAGCTGCCAGAAAATCCTGCACGATCCAGCCTGTGGTAAGGTTTTCCGGATTAAAGGGTTCCAGAAGCTCGCTGATGGAAGCTGGATATCCATCAACGTCACACACCAGAAAACCGAGATTGCGCCGATTCCAAATGGACAAGCCATCCTGATCGTCATCGGCGAAGGATTAAATCAGGAAGCTATAGAAGGATATTGGGGAAAATCGAAGCCTTGAGTAAATTTTCTCTATATTTTCTCCCCTCTCTGTGGTATTCTCTTATAGGGCACTTCATTTTCTTAAGTGTCCACCGTATATTGATTAATTTACGAAGGAGAATTTCAAAAAATGAAACGCATTGGCTTCGACAATGACAAGTACCTGTCCATGCAGTCCGCACACATCAGGGAACGTATCGAACAATTTGGAGATAAACTGTATCTGGAATTCGGTGGCAAATTATTTGACGACTATCATGCCTCCCGCGTGCTTCCGGGATTTGCACCGGACAGCAAATTACAGATGCTCTTACAGCTTGCAGATCAGGCAGAAATGATCATCTCGATCAATGCCGCTGATATCGAGCGCAACAAGATCCGTCACGATCTGGGAATCACATACGATCAGGATGTTATCCGTCTGATCGACGTATATAAAAAGAAAGGGCTGTATGTCAGCAGCGTGGTTATCACACGATATGCCGGACAGCCATCCGCCGATATTTTCCAGAAGAAACTGGAAGCGATCGGCATCAAGGTCTACCATCACTATTCCATCGATGGTTATCCGAATAACATTGACTATATCGTAAGTGATGAAGGCTATGGAAAAAATGAGTATGTAGAGACAACCCGTCCGCTTGTCATTGTTACCGCACCGGGTCCGGGAAGCGGCAAGATGGCGACCTGTCTGTCACAGCTCTACCATGAGAACAAGCGTGGCATCAAGGCCGGCTATGCCAAATTTGAGACTTTCCCGATCTGGAATATCCCACTTAAGCATCCGGTCAATCTGGCTTATGAAGCTGCTACCGCAGACTTAAACGATGTCAATATGATCGATCCTTTCCATCTGGAAGCTTATGGGGAAACAACCGTCAACTACAATCGTGATATCGAGATCTATCCGGTTCTGGCTTCCATGTTCGAAGGAATCTATGGTTACTGTCCATACAAATCCCCGACCGATATGGGTGTAAATATGGCGGGAAACTGCATCATTGACGACGAAGCCTGCAGAGAAGCATCCAAGCAGGAAATTATCAGACGATATTACCAGTCTCTGAACCGTTTCGTCAAAGACGAAGCGACCAAAGACGAAGTATACAAACAGGAACTTATCATGAAGCAGGCGAAGATCACAGTCAATGATCGTGCTGTTGTTCCGGTTGCAAATAACCTTGCACAGGAAAATGGTTCCGCCGCCGCAGCCTTAGAACTGCCGGACGGAACGATCGTTACCGGTTCCACTTCCGATCTGCTCGGTCCTGCATCTGCCGTATTGTTAAATGCAATTAAGGTACTTGGGAACATTGATAAGAACACGCATCTGATCTCACGTACCTTCATCGAACCGATCCAGCACTTAAAGACCGGATACCTCGGCAGCAAGAATCCTCGTCTTCATACCGACGAAGTTCTGATCGCATTATCCATGTGCGCTGTCTCCGATCCAAATGCAAAGCATGCATTGGAACAGCTTCCAAAGCTGTCCGGCTGCCAGCTCCATGTATCATCGATCCTCTCTGCTGTCGATATGACAACCTTCAAGAAGCTCGGCATTGAACTTACGAATGAAGCCGTATATGAGGGTGCTGCTACGCAGGAAAATGCATAATGAATCATTAAAAAGCCAGATAAACACAATAATTAATGTTTATCTGGCTTTTTTGCCATATAACTCTCTTTTTACAACCGCATATTTAACAATATCGTTTTCGCATCTACCAACATATGTAACACACGCAAAATATAAACCGTTTCTCGCTTCAGATCTATAAAAAAGAAAATCTTATAATTTTTATAGTAACACTTTCGAATTCCTTTTTCTGCCAACTCTTCGTCTTCATCCACCTCATGCTGCATTGGCATAAATTCAAGATCTGCAATTGCTTTTCTCAATCCCTGCGCTAATTTGACTGCTGTCTCTGGTGCTTTCTTCTCATACGCTATATAATCTGTATTTTGAATAATATCCTGCTCCGCCAATGGCAAAATCATTACCTTATACATCCGAAATGTGATACCTGCTTTCTAATTCTGAAAAAAATTCTTTGTAATCTCGTCCTTTTCCATCCTGCATGTCCTGATAACTATCCAACACCATATCACGGACATCCTCCTGATTTTTTTTCATATTCCTTATATATTCCGACTGATTTACTGTTGCATAAGCTCCCATAATAATCACTCCTTCAAAATATTCCGTATTATATTTACAAATTAATTTTGTATCTAATATAAACATATTCTTATAAATCATGCACGAAAAAGAAATACTTTATTCTGATAAATTAGTGCTCATCTTTTTCTTAAATTGAGCATACCGCAAAAAACTTGTTTGTTCAAGCTAAACAAACAAGTTTTTATAATGCAGCAAACTATTCTACACCCCTACTTCTTCAGAAAATGCTCCCGGTTCGGGAATTCCTGTCGAAAGGCCTCAAGTGCCGCCTGCCGGAATACCGCAAACTCCTTATCCATATGAAGCATGTGCGGTGTGGCAAATGCGATCGTACTGATCTGATCTGCGATCTTCTTTGCTACACTTTCATCGGATAACTGCCCCATGCCAAATACAACAGAAGTAAATCCACGTCCGTTCTTGCTGACACCGATCAGCTTCAGGAAAGCATTTTTAATCTCATAAAATATCATTTCCTGCTTCTCGATATCCAGATTGTCATAGTTTCCGAGGAATAAACCTGTCAGAACTTCCGCAGCCTGCTTTCTTTTCTGTGCGCCAAGGCTCATGCCGCCACCTTCTGCGATATATTTCATCTGCATCAGATAGCCCACAAATGCATCATTCTTTGGTTTTCGTTTGCCATACCGGGCAATCCAGAGCTTCTCTCGAAATGCGTCCAATTCGTCCTTTGGATCTCCTGTATGTTCTTTTAGAAATGCCTGTCGTTTCTCAGCATCAATTTCATTATAAAAAGATTCAATCCATATATCCTGCATACCTGCAAACCTCCTGCTGCATAGTTATTTTTTCAAAAACTCATCCACATTATTGACATCGACCTTACGGTACTGTGCCATATAATACCGTTCATCCTCAAGTCCTAATATGCTCACATCATTTCCACGGAACAAGGCTACTGCAATCAGTGCAATCTTTCTCGCCTGAGCTTCTCTGTCATTATAGACAGTTCCTTGCATAGTGCCAAGCCGAACAGCTTCCAGCGCATCATCTAATCCATCGATACCAAAGATGACCGGATAATCACTCTGCATATATCCGGCATTCTTATAAGCCTCGACTGCACCGAGTGCCATCTCATCATTATTGGAAATAAGCATTTCTATCTGATCCCCATATTGACTGATCAACCGGCTCATTCGGTTCTCTGCCTGTGCGCGGTTCCAGTCTGCAAACTGATAGGTCAGTTTCTCAAGCTTCACACCATTTTCAAGAATGGTCTTTACCGAACAGTCTGTCCGGCTGATCGCATCCTGATGTCCGGCTTCACCTTCTAAGAGTACATACTGGATCTTACCATCCTGATTGCGATCCACCTCCGGATGATTCTTTATATATTCCGCAGCAATCTCACCCTGCATCTCGCCGGACTGTGCTGCATCACATCCAACATAATACAGCCTATCCCATTGCAGCAGATCCTCTCTTACCGGCTCTCTGTTAAAGAAAATCACCGGAATATTATTCTGTCTTGCGAGTCTTATAATATTTGACGGAGCAGTTCGATCGACCAGATTTACACAAAGTACATCGCATCCGGCATCGATCATTTCCTCCACCACTTCATCCTGTTCCTGCTGACTGTTATCTCCGCTTCTGACTGATACGATAACCTTCATATCACTTGCTTCTAATGCTTTCAGATCCTCCTTCAATATATCTGTCATCGCGTTGATAAACGGATCATCCGGCGTATATGTAACAACGCCGACCCGCAGAGTTCTGTCTTTCTGACTTTTCCTGCTGTCGCAGGATACCAGAGACATCATAACTGCCAATATGCATATACAAGCTATTATTTTTCTTGTTTTCTTTCTATTCATACGAATATAAAAACCTTTCTGTCTCTTCCGAAAACAGGTCATCCTTATAGATTACCCGTATCGCTTCTTCATGACTTTTTAATGTATATAATGGTCGTCCAAGTTCCTTTGCAATCTCATTTACACTCTCATAACCGATGCTGTACCCATCCGGTACAACAAGGCATTTAATCTTGTTGTAATCAAGCAGGGCAACGGATTTCATGCTTGTACCTACCCCATATATCTCTGCCCCTTTATAATACCCATTTTCAGCATTTTCACCGAGTGTATCAAGAGCTTCTGTATCCATAGCTGCTATATAATCCACCGCTTCCAGGGAATCCACCGCCTTACAGGTATCTTTACCGCTATTCTGATTATACGTCCAGGCAAGCTCACAGTTATATCCTGCAAGTGCATCGGTAAGTCCCTTTACACGGCTGACACTTGCCTCAGTCTCTGCCTGTCCGACAATCACTCCGACCTTCTTGCCTGCCTGCTTATCTGTATCATTTTTTATGATCTGCCTGCCGAGAGTGTAGCCGATCTGATAGTTATCCGGCTTTATCGTTACAAATCCGGTCGATTCTGTGTCATCTGCCATATATGCATCCTCCGTTATCAGAACAAAGGTCTCTTTCTCCGCCTGCAAAGACGCAAGCATATCTTTTGTATCTGTTCCGGGAGCAGGACAGATGATAAATGCATCCACATCATTTTCAAGCTGTTCATCGATCAGCTCTTTTTCATCATCTGCACTTACGATCTCATCTGTATTACAGATGATCAAATGAATGTTATTTACCTGCGCAGACTGCTTCAGTCCATTAACCAGACCTTCCCATCTGGTATTACCGGAATCCGGAAGAATAACTGCCACACGTTTCTGTGGATTATCTTCCCGAAAGATCCGGTTGATAAATATGCCGGCAATGGCAACCAGGATCAGCTCTGCTATAAGGAAAGTAATTCTATTTCTCTTCATCTGTCACTCTCCCCTTTCTATAATTCTGTGTTTCAAGCTGTTCCCGATTCTCCTCTGTATATGGAATAGCCGGTATGTGGATCACAATCCTTGTACCCTCGTCCGGCTCACTGTAAACCTCCAGACCATATTCATTTCCAAACATCAACTGAATTCTGGAATGAACATTGATCAGGCCGACACCTGAACCATGTTTTGGCACTTTGTTATTATCTTTTAATATATTCTCTACAATGTCCTCATTCATTCCCATACCATTATCTTCTACGGAAATATATATATCGTCGTCCTTTTTCTCTCCCCGGATCGTGATTTTGCCGCCGTCATCCTCATCCATATTCCCTACACCATAATAAATGGCATTTTCAAGAATCGGCTGAACGATCAGCTTTACTGTACAGTACTCATTAATCTCTTCATCAATATCAAATTCAATCTGAAAACGCTCCTTATATCGAACTTTTTGAATATTCATATAACTTCTGCTATGTTGGATCTCATCCGATATTCTGATCACCGTTCTGCCCTTTGACAGACTGATACGAAGCAGCTTTGCAAGCTCTGAGATCATAAACACCGCATCCAGGTTCTTCTTTGCTTCTACCATCCATGTGATGGATTCCAGGGTATTGTAGAGGAAATGCGGATTGATCTGGCTCTGCAGCGCATCCATCTCACTCTTTCTTCGTTCCGTCTGTTCCCGTATGATCTCCTGCATCAAAGCTTCGATCTGTTCATAGGATTTCTGAACGGAATATCCCAGATGACGGATCTCGGACGATCCACCGATGTAGATATCTGTCGGACCACCTGCCTCATATGCTTTGACTGATTCATTTAACTTCAGAATCGGCCTGGATATCTTCTTCGAAATAATACGGTTCACCCCTAAAAGCATCATCATAAGAATGATAACCGTTGTAATGATATAATACCGGAACCGGTTGATGCTCGCGATCTGTACACTTTCCGGAACTACACCGACCACCTTCCATCCGGTATAAGCAACACTGTTTACGATCACATTGCTTGTCCTGCCATTGACTGTAAGTTCATATGTTCCATCCTCATAGGTTGCTGCATCCCTGTATTCTTCTTTGAAATATCCTCTGTCCATATCGGTTCCGCGCGGATGATAGATCATCTGACCATCACGGTTGCACAGGTAATAATAGATGCCATTTGACGCATCGTTGATCCGTGCCAATGTATCCTCTATCACCGAATATTTCATATCGACCAGAAGGACACCACTTCCCGGCTGCTCACCATCGTTGATATCAACCGAACGGCTGAGAGATACAACCCAGTAATATCGATATGTGCCATCGACAAACAGATTCTGGATATGCGGTATAGAGAAATGAATATTCTCGATATCTTCCTCTGCATCCTGATACCAGTCCTGCTCCGACGGTTCCACAGCATCCTTCTGTACCGTGACCGGTTCTGCCGTAAGAAGATTCCCTTTATCATCATATAGCGCCATACTCTGGATCTTATCGGCATTGATCTCATATAACAGACTGAACTGCCGGTTAAAATCCCGGCTGGAAATATCATATTCCTGAATAATATTATAATTCACCGCATTCGTGATCTGACGCACATTTAACAGATCTGCATCCAGCTTTTCAACAGTATTTTCCACCATATTTTCCGTATTCGTGACCGCTGTCTGCTTAATCGCCATCTTAAAACGATTATACAACAGCAGACCCATGATAACTGTTGTAATGATCGTCAGGGCAGTAAGCACCGTCATAATGATCGACTGAATATCAAAACCTATAAATCTGCCGTGATAAAACCACCTCCGAAGACGTCCGATAATAGAACTTTCATTTTTCTTCTTTTTATTCTTTCTTATATTCTTCAACACACTTCCCCTTATTTATCCTTTATTTTTTCAGATGCTCCGTTCTGTATTTGGATGGCGAAACCCCAAAACGCTTCTTAAATACATAACTGAAATAATTTGCATCAAGATAACCGACCCGCTCTGCAATCTGATAACTTTTCTCATTTGTTTCGAGAATCAGTTCTGCCGCATGATCCATCCGGTAATCGGTCAGATATGTTACAAATGCTTTTCCTGTCTCTTTTTTAAATACACTGGAAAAATAAGAATTCGATACTCCAAGTGCCGAGCACACGGTATCCAGGGAAAGATTCGGCTCCATATACCTGTCATGCACCAGATTCTGCGCATCCGTAACCATACGTCTCGATGTACTGTTTCTGGCATTTTTCAGCTCCTCACTGATGGCTTTTGCCGAATCGATCATCCACGCGGTTAATGTGCTTTCATCCATCTCCGGTACACGTTCGTATGGATTTCCGACATTACCGCAAAACTCATTAAAATCTATAAAATTATTAGCACAGAATCGATAAAATGCTCCCACCATCTCCATGATCGCAAGGTTATACTGGTTCACGGTCTGCGCATTATTATGAAGCTTCTCCACTTCCTTCCGCACCGACTGTTCAAGTGTCTCCGGTACTCCCAGATGAATAGCCTTGAACAGATCATGCATCTTTGTATCCTCCGGCTGGATCAGGATCTCCTGCTCCTTCGGTGCGATCTCACCAATATTGATTGCACGGCTCGTTCCATATAATACACGATAAGAAACTGCTTCTCTTGCTCCATCATAAGAAGAATTAATGCTGATCAGATTATCACAGACTCTTCCGATTCCCGCAGTCACAACAGCTCCCATAACACGATATGCCCATTTGCAGAATCGGTCACAGGCATCTGTAAATGCAACGACCATTTCTTCCGTTTCCAGTTCTATGATCATAAGCGCATTTCCCAGATATGTGAACATATGATTCTTCCATTCCGGTGCTAAACGATCCTTGATCTCATGCTCAACTGACATGGCAAGCAGCAACGGATTCATACCATCCGGAACATGATGCTCCGAGGTATGAAAGATCGCACAGCAATAATACGGTCCTTTTATATCAATCTGATACGCATTCAAAAACTTCTCGCAATATTCTTCATTTACACGACCCTCGATCAACGAAACAAACAGATTCGTCTGAAGCACCGGAAGGGAATCCTTCAGATAATTCTCAAGCTTTGTTACATTCAGACGCTCTTCTCTCTCCTTATCCAGAGTCTTTTTCAACCGTTTCATACATTCCGTAAGCTCCAGAGCATTGATCGGCTTCAGCATGTATTCCTCTACTTCCAGATGAACAGCTTCCTTCGCATATTCAAACTCATCAAATCCTGTAAAAATGATGATATGGATATTCTGATATTCTTTATTCAATCTCCTGGCAAGCTCCAGTCCATCCATATATGGCATCTTGATATCGGTTATCACGACATCCGGCTGCTGCTTCTCCACGAGCTCCAGTGCTTTCACACCGTTTGTCGCACTTCCAACAACTTCAAATCCTAATATATCCCAATGAATCCTCTGTTCGATCGCATCGATTACTTCCACCTCGTCATCGACGAGTACCACTTTATAATTATCCATATCTCATTCCTCTTCTATTCTTTCTATCTGTTCCTTATTATAACAAATCTACGTTCAGAATGAACCCCAAAATCCCGTTTTACTATATATATCCAAATAAAATAACAGCGTACTCCTGATATTTTAAAAGCCGCTCCGTTCAGTCTGGAGCTTGCATCTGTCAACCTGACAGAAAGCACATCAAAGACGAACGGAGCGGCTTTTGATTTATATCGTTTTTTTGTGAGCGATTATTACATTTCCTTACTTCTTCTGTACATACTTGAGACAGTCAAGAGTTACAGCCGCAAGGATGATGATACCTTCGAAAATGAACTGAAGGTTTGTATCAATACCAAGGATTGTCAGTGAGTATGTTAATGATGTGAAGATAAGTACACCAGTTACAACACCGGAGATCTTACCGATACCACCTGTAAATGATACGCCACCAACTACACAGGCTGCAATGGCATCCATATCCCAGCCCTGTCCATAAGCAGCACTACCGGAACCTACCATTCTGTTACATTCAAGCCATGAACCGAATCCGTAAAGGATACCTGCAAGGATGAATGCGCCAAGTGTTACTTTGAATACTGAGATACCTGAAACTGCTGCTGCTTCCGGGTTTCCACCTACAGCGTACAGATTCTTACCAAATGTTGTCTTGTTCCAGATGAACCATACAACAATGATTGCTACAATTGC
The DNA here is from genome assembly GCF_003604095.1 of Clostridium sp. AF15-41. Classification (NCBI taxonomy): domain Bacteria; kingdom Bacillati; phylum Bacillota; class Clostridia; order Eubacteriales; family Clostridiaceae; genus Clostridium; species Clostridium sp. AF15-41. The sequence goes on along the minus strand of NZ_QTMQ01000002.1, from coordinate 33,993 downwards.
CCAAAGAATAATAGATGGGAAGCTGCCAAATGTAGGGATGAACATGCTAGGGATTGAAGAATCAATCGCACCGAATGATACACCCTTTGTTGCGTATGTTACTAAACCAAAGATAATCAGCATGTTCGCCATGGTCGAGATGAAAGGATGCATCTTGTACTTCGCCATGAAGAAACCTGCGATACTTGCAAATACTGTTGTAAGAATTATACAGGCTACCAGTGCAAGAATTGCTCTAGGAGCGGCCGGAATATTTGAGAAATCAAAGATATGTCCGAATACGCCACCTGTGTTAGGGCCGTTATGCATGATAATAGTTGCTGTAACCATACCCATACCTACCATACGTCCGATAGAAAGGTCAGTACCTGTAAGTAAGATCAGACCGGCAACACCGAGTGCAAGGAACATTCGAGGAGATGCCTGCTGTAAGATATTCAGGATATTGGTAACGGTTAATAACTGTGTATTCTTAACGATTGGTGTGATAATACAAAGTGCAATGAAGATCAGGATGATTACGATATACAGACCGTTCTTATAAAGGAACTGGGATGTATTAAATGTGTATTTGTAATTCTCAATCTTCTGAGCCTGCTTCTGACCAAATGTGTATTTGGACATCCGTAAGAGGTCGATCAGATGGAACTTATGTGCAAATGCATCATGCTTTCTGTCTTTGATCTCCTGTAATCTGGATTCATGAGACATCTGTGCATCAAACAATCTGTTCTTATATACATATTTCTCATCTTTGATCTCGTCTGCAGCGGACAGCTTGGCAAGTGTCTGTTCGTGCTCTGTCTTGATCGTTGCACGAACCTTCTCATAAGCTTCGTTTTCTGCTGCTTTTTCTGCCTCGCAGCTTGCAACTACTTTATCATAATATTTACTGTTATAATTCTCGGAAAGGTACTTTTCTGCTTCTGCGATCAACTTGGATACTTTATCCTTGTTTGCTGCTTCCACACTCTTTGCTTTTTCCAGTCCGGCTTTTGCTGCTGCAACTGCTTTTGTTCTCTCATCCTTTGATAAGTTCTTGTCTTCCTTCGCAATTGCGATCTGGTTCTTATAGCTCTGAACCTTGTCAGATCCGTCTACACGGAGTGCATCGATCTGTGACTGTATTTTTCCTACATATTCATCAATCGGCTTCAAAAGCGCTGCTTCTGCATCAGCCGAAAGGATCTTACTTTTATCTGCCATAACCAAAACTCCTCTCTATTACAAATATTTCGCACTAAGTCTTAATAATTCTTCCTGGTTGGTCTCTTTTGTATTTACAATTCCTGCAAGATGACCGTTCGACATAACACCGATACGGTTTGTGATACCAAGGATCTCAGGCATCTCTGAGGATACAACGATGATCGTTTTACCCTGCTTTGCCATGTTGATGATCAGTTCATAGATCTCGTACTTGGCACCTACATCGATACCTCTTGTAGGATCATCCATCATAAATACATTAGGAGAACGCTCCAGCCATTTACCGAAGATAACCTTCTGCTGGTTACCACCGGAGAGGTTTGCGATCATATCATCCGGTCCCATACATTTTGTATGCATGACCTTGATCTCCTCTGCGGTTGCACGAACCATATCGTCATGGCTAAGTGCGATTCCGCTCTTATAGTGATTCATATTTGCAATTGTTGTATTAAATGTGATATCTGCTTTCAGGAAAAGTCCGTTTGCTTTTCTTTCCTCTGTGATCAGGGCAAAACCATGATCCATGGCATCCTTTGGTGATGAGAAGTTCATCATCTTGCCGTTATAAAGTACATTTCCTGCTGCTCTTGTACGCATACCAAATATGGTTTCAAGGAGCTCTGTACGACCTGCACCTACCAGACCATACAGTCCGAAAATCTCACCCTTCTTAACATCAAATGTGATGTTCTGGAGCTTTGGTGCATACTTTGTTGACAGGTTCTGTACGGAGAGAACTGTCTCACCGGGCTCATTGTCTACAGGTGGAAATCTATTGTCAAGAGAACGACCAACCATTGCGGAGATCAGTTCGTTCATGTTTGTGTCCTTACTGTCTTTTGTCATTACCAGACTACCATCTCGAAGAACGGATATCTGGTCACAGATCTCGAAGATCTCATCCATTTTATGTGATATATAAATCAGGGAAATTCCCTGCTCTTTTAACTGTCTCATCATCTTGAACAGCTTTGCAACCTCAGGTGCTGTCAGTGAGGATGTAGGCTCATCAAGTACAATTACTTTTGAGTTGTAAGAAATAGCCTTTGCGATCTCACACATCTGACGCTGCGATACTGACATTTTCTTCATCGGCTGTGTCAGATTTACGGTAATACCGAGCTTTCTGAACAGATCCGAAGCTTCTTTTTTCATTCTGCCCTCATCGATCACACCGAGGGAATTCTTTGGGTAACGTCCCAGGAACAGGTTGTCCACAACGCTTCTTTCAAGACACTGGTTAAGCTCCTGATGAACCATTGCAACTCCGTTTTCAAGGGCATCCTTTGGACCTGAGAAGTTTACTTCTTTACCATCTAATATTATAGTTCCTTCGTCCTTCTGATAGGTTCCGAAGAGACATTTCATCATTGTCGATTTTCCGGCACCGTTCTCACCCATAAGACCCATGATCGAGCCCGGTTTCACATTCAGGTTGATGTGATCCAGAACCTTGTTTCTACCGAATGACTTGCTCATGCCCTGAATCGATAAGATGTATTTATTCTTATCTTCTGCCATATCTCTACTTCCCTTTCTTAGTAAAAGAAGGGTATCAAATCTTGTATCTGACACCCCTCTGAGTTAAATCATTATTGCCTGCCGATCCGTTATCTTATTTGTTAAGAAGTGTTGTGTATGATGCTGCATTATCTGTCTTAACCATGTTGATCGCAAATGCGTCATATTCGCCCGGGTTACCAAGACGGTTTGTAATGTTGGACTCTGTCTGACCATCACCACCGATGTAATCTACTTTCAGGTTGAGCAGATCATCGTAATTCTCAAGAAGTGGCTGGTATGTTGAGCTTAAGAAGTTATCTGAAGCGTTGTAGATATCAAGCCATACTTTCTTTGTTGGGCTCTTGCTTGAATCAAGCTGTTTTGAAACCTTGTCATAAACCTTTGTTGAATCTGTGAAATCCTGATAGTTTTCAGCAGTTACTGCTACGTTTAATGCGTAGTATGATCTTTCTTCTTCGCTGTATCTGTAATCTTCACCTTCTGTTAAGCAGTTACCAGCTTCATCTGCTGTGCCAATACCTGTATCAACGTCTACACCATCAAGTGCGTTACGAAGAACTCTGAGTGTTAAGTAAGCCTGAACATCTGCATGCTGTGAAATTGTTCCGCCGTAACCTTCTGCAATAGCTGCTACTGCATCGCTGTTAGCATCGTATCCAAATGTAGGAACCTTGTTATCCTTTGCCCATGCATTGAACATTGACATTCCCATACCATCATTATTTGAAACAACTACATCGATCTGATCACCGAATGAAGCTGTCCATGTTCCGATAGCGTTTCCTGCTGTTGCTGCATCCCATGTAGCACCTGCTGAGTTCTTCATTTCCTGTGAAGCAAGCTCACGGATTGTATATGTCTTACCACCTACATCAAGCTTTGCATCCTGAACAACTTTTGCTGATCCGTCTACGTTTGTACCTGCAGGTGTTGAATCAACTGCACCATTTGCATCAACTCCTGTGCCAAGTGCTGAACGAACACCACGAGTACGAGCGATTGAGTCATTGTGTCCGATATCACCGATTGCTAAAACGTATCCGATAACACCATCACCATTACGGTCGATTGTTGCTGCATTTGCTTTGATATAATCAAGTACCATCTGGCCCTGAAGCTCAGCACCCTGGTTAGCATCGAAGCCTACATAATAAGTATCTTTGTTGAAGCTTAATGCCTCCTTATCAAGTTCTCCTGTTGAGCTGTTGGATGGCTGACGGTTGAACCAGCAAAGTGGCTTATCCTTATTTGCAACTCCGCTTGAGCTGCTTCCGCCTGATCCGCCTGATCCGCCTGATCCACATCCTACCATTGATAATGCAAGTGTTGCTGCTGCAACGACAGCTATAATTTTTTTCTTTCTCATATTTCATTCCTCCTGTTTGTACATTTTGTTTATTTTTCGCTCTGTCTCATTGACTAAATTCATTATAATGTGACAAGCAGGAAGAAAGAATAGAATATTTTTGGATTTATTAGCAATTTTTTTTGATTTATTAATATTTTTATGTTTATTTTGACGAACCAGTCTATATGTCCTGATAATAATTCATATATTATTTTACTTTTCTTTGTAATATAACTGACAATGGCAGTATCCCTCAAACTCCGGATCATTGATCTGATCCCGGAATTCCTTACAGATACATTTATTCTCCGGTATCTTTTCAAGCCTGCACGGACAATATCCATCCTTCCTTTTTAGTCCTTCTTTTACAGCTGCAACTATTTCTGTATTATCATTTAATCGTACTTTTCCCATTACTAAGCCTCCATTGATCCGGGTTTTCTTGATATTTTCAGTCTATCATGAAGCAGCTCTGCATTCTACAACAGATTTCATTTTTTTGCATCCGCTACATGAATTGTCACTATATGTGCATGAAATGTCCGTCGATTTGATCAGAACTATGCTATAATGAACTCAGGTCAATGAGTACGCCTGTACAAATGACGATCAACGATCGGCTTATCATATATTTGTTAAGCCATGATAAGGAGTAGATTTTTTGATACATATAGCGATTTGTGACGACAGCAAACAGGAACGGCAGATACTGGCAGCGCTTTTCAAACGATATCAGGAGCTTCATGCCACACCGCTTCAGATTCATATATTTCAAAATGGCTTCTCATTACTGGATGCCATCGATCAGGGAAAACGATTTGATATTACGATCCTGGACATTTTAATGCCAGGAGAAAACGGAATTGAGATTGCGAGAAATATCAGAGCTTCCGGAACAGATACCGAGATCATATTCCTGACAAGTTCTCCGGAATATGCGGTAGACAGCTACGAAGTAAAAGCCCAGAACTATCTGTTAAAACCGGTAACCGAAGAAAAATTTTTTGCCTCCATAGATTCCATTCTTGCCGAACTGGATGAGAAAGATACCGCAAGCTTCATCATTTATACGACAGAGAAGCAGTACAGCCGGATCCGGGTATCCTCTCTGGTCTATGGTGAGGTCACACACAGAACCATCACCTTACATCTGGCAGATCAGACCATAATCTCTGCCGTAATGACCTTTACGGAATTTCAGGATATTCTGAAAGCCTATCCGGACTTTATATATCCACATCGTTCTTATGCGGTAAATATGAATTACATTCAATATGTTACGAAAAGCGATATCATCCTGACAGACGGTCAGAAGATTCCGCTTTCCAGAAATAACTACACGAAGATTTCGGAACAGTTTTTAAATTTTGCCTATACAAACTCTTTTGGGAAATAATAAGGAGACAATGATATGAGTTTTCTCTGCGACAGTATTTATTTTATTACCGTATTCCTCTTTGGTACAGTAGCAAGCGTATGTTTTACCGGTGTTCCTTTTAACCGGAAAAACATACTCACTCTGTCTGTTTTCTGTGCCCTCGACGGAATACTTCAGATCATTTCTTTCGCAGTCTTCGGACAGGAGATTTCCCGAGGGCTGTATCCGGTCGTTGTACATCTTCCGTTGGTGCTTTTTCTCTGGCTGATATACAAATGCTCATGGATCACTTCGATTGTCAGTGTCTTGACTGCCTATATGTGCTGTCAGATCCCTCTCTGGTGCGGACTGGCGGTTCGCTTATTTTCTGACAATAAGATCATCTATACGATCGTTTATGTAGGATGTGCCTTTGTAACCTTTTATTTCCTATACCACTATGAATCAAATCTGGCGCAGCATTTTATGCCAAAAGCAAATAAATCCGTCTATATTCTTGGCATCCTTCCTCTCTGCTACTATCTTTTCGATTATGCCTCTACGATTTATACCGATATGCTTTATACCAGCAACGAATTTGTAGTTCAGTTCATGCCGTCCATTTGCTGCATTTTCTATTTTGTTTTTATCTTTTATTATTATCATAAACTGGAAGAACAGGAACAGGCAGAACGCCTGGCAGAATCTCTTCATATGCAGCTTACACATGCTGCCATTGATCTGAATCATATGCGCACCATGCAGACACAGGCAGCCTCCTACCGCCATGATATGCGCCACCATTTTACTTATTTGCAGGCACTTGCAGGAACCGGGAATCTGGATAAGATTCAGGAATATATACAAACCGCCCAATCCGACTTAGATGCGATCACTCCAAAACGCTTCTGTTCAAACGAGCTGATCAATCTGCTTCTGTCCGCCTATGATACCAAAGCGGAATCAGAGGGCATCTCCCTGCTGGTTCAGGCTTCTATCCCTGCGGAACTTCCTCTGTCCGACACAAAGCTATGTGCCATTTTGTCAAATGCTCTGGAAAATGCGCTCCATGCATCGATCGAAACAGAGGAAAAATTCATACAGGTTCAGCTCGCCGAACGGAATCAGACGCTTCTGATCCAGATCAGCAATCCGTTTATCGGAACGGTTTCTTTTCAAAATGGGATGCCTGTCTCCACACAGACAGGACATGGATTCGGAACTAAGAATATTGCCGCAATCGCCGACTCCTATCATGGTCAGTTCCAGTTCTTTGCAAAAGACGAGATCTTCACCGTCAGAGTATTACTGCCACTGGTAGAAACCTGATACTTCTTACTCTGTCCGTCCGAAAAGCTCATATATGATCATATCACGCTATGATCAGCAGCCAGCCATCATTCTCAGCTTCATTTTTCCATTTTACAAACAAATATACAATATAGAAATAGCCATGCAACTATTTTCTTTGTTCATCATTTTCCTTCGAACTGCCTTCATTTGCCTTTGCCATCCGTATGAGTTTTTCAAAGGATTGAGCAAAACGTAAATCATCATCTTCTGTACGTTTTCTCGGTCCTTTCATATGATGCTTGTGACAACTTCGCCTTGCTTTCTTGTTAAGATGCCGTTCCATCAGCATCTGGTCAATATTTTCATTTGTATACCACTTACCGGATTGATGAATGGCATATGCCCCTTTACCAAGTGCCATAGCAGCAACGCCATAATCCTGTGACACTACGATATCCCCTTTATGGCATATGCTGATCAGCTTATAATCTACTGCATCCGCACCGGCACCAACCACTATAACTTCACTGTAATCAGAATACAGCACATGGTTCGTGTCACACAAAAGTGTAGTTGGTATATTATATTTTTCTGCGATCGTCTCAACAATGTCCACTACCGGACACGCATCTGCATCAACAAATATCTGCATTATTATTTCTCCATCTAAATCATCCTTATCAGCCTTCACCCACTTAAGAAAAGCCTTATTCGCAAAATCAAATACGCCTAATAAAATGCACAGAAAGATTACACTATATTTAATCCAATTTTTTTACAAATGCCTTAATCATAAATGCACAGAAATACGGAAACGTATATATATTGTTTACATATCCAACATTAAAATCACCAAGCTTAATTCCGTTTTTTATATCACTATAATTTTCATTTTTTATCAGCGAAGACAAAGATTTTGATCTGGCGTTGTTTGATTTAACTTCTACCGGCAGCAACTCACTTTTTGATCTGACAAAAAAATCTTCCTCTAAAGTTGAGTTTTCTTTTTTATAGTAAAATAACCCCAATTTCTGTTTAATAAAGGCTTCAGCTACAAAATTTTCATATAACGCGCCCTTATAAACACCAAGGTTCTTATTTACACGTAAATCCTCCTGTGCTTCTTCATCAAGTGCAGAAATCAGTAATCCCGTATCCGGATAATACAACTTAAATTTTCCTTCATCTACATTTCCTTTAAGTGGCAGCTCAGGATACCCAAGGCACTGACACTCTATAATAACTCCTGCATCAATTAACCATTCAATGCAACCGGTATATTCCCTTGATCTGGCATTTTTATCTATTTTATTAAACTGAAACTTCTTATTTTCTTTCGCTAACTGAGAGGGCACACTTCTATATACACTTATGATTTTTGCCTGATCCATCCCTTCTGCATATTTACGAACATCCTCCTCATAATCAAGCCTGATCTGTTCTTGCACAGCAGTCGATCCGGAAAATGTACCTGTTTCTATATATCCTCTGATTACATCCGGCATTCCACCTAATACACAGTAATCCAGAAACAACGCCTTATACACATTTAACTCCGTTTCGTTAAATGGTTTGAGCTCAATCATATGCCTTAAAATGTCATCTATGTGTTCCTGCGTATATCCTTTTGCCCACAAAAATTCTTCAAAGTCCATAGAATACATTTCATAATCTGTTTTGTTTCCAACGCTATTACTATGAATCTTTTTATAATTAATCCCAAGCATAGAACCACTGCAAATAATATCGAACCTTCTGTCTATATTAAATGATTTCAAACATGTGGCTACATCCGGATATTCCTGTATTTCATCAAAAATTATAACTGTCTCCCCTGGAACAAATTTCAAATTTGGATCAACCAAAGAAATATTCTTTATTACCGTGTCTACATCATAGCCATCACTTACAATTGCACGAAATCTTTTATCCAACACAAAATTTATATATACAACATTTGCATAGACATTACCTGCAAAATGTAATATAGACTCTGTTTTTCCAATCTGTCTTGCACCTTTTATGATTAATGGTTTATGCGATATATCTTCTTTCCAATTCAATAAAAAGTCATCTATTTTTCTCTTAAAATACATACTTCCACCTCCTCACAGAATACTATATCACATAATTATAGTTTTTACTAACTTCCTTTTCACATTTTATGAGCGTATATAATTATTAAAATCACATTTTATTATTGCATTCCGCCTGTATCACAAATGGGACCCATTTACTGCTGCGTCCCTGCTCGCTTATTTATTTTTCTCCCTATCCTTTTTTTCTTTGATTTTCTGCAATATTTCTAAATATCTTTCTTGAGATAAGATAGGTTTATCATCCATTAATTTTATTATTTCCTTAAGAACACACGCAAAATCATTAAGCTCTGTTGTTTTCCCTTCAAATACCCGTACAAAAACGCCTTCATTCTTTAAAAAGCACACCACTTCTCCATCACCATTAATTTCCCCAATTATAACCAATCCTTCTGGTACATATTCAGAATGGAATTCATTCGGTCCCCAAAATGTTGCTGTATTACCTGCTATACGACATTTTCCTGAAAATCTAAGCCACTCCTTATATGATCCTGGTATTTTCGCTCTGTTTCTCTCCTCCCAATTTATCATCTCTTCTTCCTAATAATATGTGGTATATATGATTATTTTTTTGTTCACCAACCACATATTATAGGAAATGGAATTATGAGTCAATGCACTTTTGAATGATTATACTGTCCAAATGTTAGATTGTACAAAAAAGAAGACCGGAAACTCTCCGGCCTTCAGGGTTAAGGGAAAATTTTATGTGAAAAATTGTAGTACACTTACTTTACTGCGAGTCTCTCAAATGTCTCGCTCTCTTCAGGAATCGATCTGAGTCCTCCGCGCTTCTCGACACACAGGCTCGCCACCGCATTTCCATATCTTGCAAATTCTTCAAGCTCGTCTATACTGAATTCCTCCAGGCTCTTGTCCGCCCTTATAAGTTGCGATACAAATGCCCCCCAGAACGAATCTCCAGCTCCGGTTGTGTCGACCACATGGCTGACAAATCCAGGAACTTTTCTGCTGCCATCCCTGCTGCATATCAGCACACCCTCACTTCCCAGGGTGACCGCAACAAGTCTGACGCCTGTTCCAAGGAGATACTCCGCAGCCTCCTTCGGATCTTCAAATGGTGTGAGGAGTGCCGTCTCCTCATCCGAAAGCTTCATTATATCTACAAATGGGAGAATACTCTTCATTCTCTCCATCGCATTTTCTCTGTTGTCCCACAGCGGCTCTCTGTAATTTGGATCATAGGATATCACCGCTCCGTATTTTCTCGCCTCTCTCACCGCCTGGAATGTGGTGGTTCTGGCCGGTTCATCCGTGAGAGACAGCGAACCTATATGGAACACCTTTGTGTCTCTTAGCAGGTCGGCATCCACTTCCTTGTAACAGAGCATTGTGTCCGCTCCCGGCTTTCTGGCAAATGAGAATTCACGCTCTCCGTTCTCATCCAGAGTGACAAATGCCAAAGTGGTAAATACCGTGTCATCGACAACTATACCTCTGGTATCTATCCCTGCCTGCTTTGCCGTCTCAATAAGGAAATTGCCATGCATGTCATCCCCGACCTTTCCTATAAACGCGGTCTTAAGTCCGGCCTTGCTGACCGCCGTGAGCATATTTACCGGAGCGCCTCCGGGATTCTGCTCGAAGAGCTTCATCCCGGAATCAGTGCTTCCGGCAGGGGTAAAGTCTATCAGGAATTCACCAAGAGCCACAACATCATATTTCTTTTCCATGTTGGATCCTCCTTGTGAATTTTACTTTCCTGTGATCTCTATGTCATAGAATTCTACTCTTGCATCCTGTGCCAGAAGTCCTGTCTCAAACTCAGGCTTTGCATATATCCTGTATGTAAATGCCACCTGTTCTCCGACAAATACCTCCACCATATCATGGTCAACGATGATCTTCACATCTATCTCGCTGCCCTCTGTTATGTCAAATGTCTTCTCGCACACTCTGACTCCATCAGGGCCCGGCTCCGTTGCAGGAGGCACAGCCTGACAGGACTGAACCCAGAACGGGTCAACTCCCATAGGAAGATTTACCAGTGACACTCTCTGCATGGCCACATCGAACTCAAGGAGAAGGCATCCGCTTGCTTCCTTGTCTGACTTGAGCAGTATACCGAAATGGTCATACACCTCTCTAGGCATGATCTTGCACTTCAGCATGTAGCTCTCCTCGTTGTGTCCAAGGAATCCGTATGTACATGTGCTTACTGAATCCATCTCAACCAGTCTGTCTCCGTGAAGCTTTGCATTTCCAAGTACAGGGATGTAATCCCATGCCACAGGCTTCTCAAATACATGCTCATATTCCTTTGGAAGCTTTACGTCAAGTCCTCCATCCGCTGTGGCAACTACCTCGTGCGGCACGCAGAAGGTTCCGCCCCAGTACCATTCACCTCTGTCGCTTCTGTCTGCTCTGTCGTGAGCCCAACCGAAGTAGAAGCGTCTGCCGTCATCATCCTGCATGGACTTGGCTGCGTAGAATCTTCTTCCGCCTATTCCATCCTTCTTTGGCTTTCTCCATGGGCCAAATGGTGACTTTGCAACTCTGTATATTGTATTTACATATTCTGAGAATCTTGAGTATGAGAGATACCAATTGTCTCCCATCTTGTACATCTCAGGGCACTCAGGACAGTTGGTGTGTCCCGGTGAATATATCGGTCCGTAATATTCCCAGTTGACCAGATCCTTTGATCTGTAGAGAACTATACATCCTCTTCTGGTTATCGGCATATCCAACCTTCTCGCTGATATGAGGATCCAGTAACATTTGTCCTCCTCATTGTAGAATACATATGGATCTCTCCAGTCAAGTTTCTCGTAAAGCTCTATCATAGGTGTGATGACCGGATTGGCTGCATCCTTCACCCACGTGATTCCATCGTCGCTTGTAGCGTGGCATATGGTCTGCTGATACTCTGCGGTGAGACAGTAGCCTGTATAGAATGCATGGTATTTGCCCTCACCGTATATGACTGATCCAGTCCATACTCCTGATGCATCCGGCTCGTCGCCTTCGCCCGGATAGAGCGCTGTAGGAAGCTCCTCCCAGTGCACCAGATCATCTGATACACTGTGGCTCCATGTTGTTCTGAGTCTTGCCGGGTACACTGTTGTTCCCGGAGGGGAAGTCAGTGAGAATATATGATATTTGCCCTCGTGGTAGAAAGGTATTGCATCTCCCGTGGAATCCGCGAAGGACATCTTTCTAAAAATCTCCATATTATCAGTCCTCTCTTTCTACTAGTTTGCTGCAAGTTTCTTCTTTTTGAGGAGCTCAAGCTTGCCCTTCTGTCCATCAAGGAGTACCGCACATGCGATGATGAGACCCTTGATGATGAGCTGCCAGTATGATGACACTCCGATAAGGTTAAGACCATTTGAGATGATTCCGATGACCATGGCACCAAATACTGTTCCACTGATCCTTCCTTTACCACCTGTCATAGAGGTTCCGCCAAGTACACAGGCTGCGATGGCATCAAGCTCGTATCCGCTTCCAACTGAAGGCTGGCCTGAGTACATTCTTGAACAGAGTACAAGTCCTGCGAATGCTGAGAGAAGTCCTGATATTGTAAACACTATGATCTCTATCTTCTTGATAGGTACACCTGAAAGTCTTGCGGCCTCGCGGTTACCACCTATCGCGTATACATATGTTCCGAACTTTGTCTTACTGAGGATGAAGCTGAACAGTATGATGAGCACTACCATGTACACTACCGGAAGTGGAATCACATTGAACAGATATCCTGTACCGATCTCGATGAAGAGCTTGTTTGTGATACGTGTTGACTGTCCACCTGTGTAGACATAAGCTATACCACTTGCTATGTTCATCATGGCCATTGTGATGATGAATGCAGGCACCTTGAAATTGGCTACTATGAAACCACTTACAAAGCCAGCCGCTGTGCCGACCAGAAGGCCTGCTGCTATTGCTACGCCGAGAGGAAGACCCTGATTAACTATAAAACCTACGGTCAGAGTTCCCGACATAGCTACTATCGATCCAACTGACAGGTCAATGTGACCAAGTATGATTATGAGTGTCATTCCAAGTGCTATGTATGTGTTGATCGATATCTGTCTAAGCACTGATATGATGTTGTTGGTCGTTAAAAACTTGTCTGTGGCAAGTGCTACGGCCACACACATGATTATCAGAACCACTATGATTCCTATGTTGCCCTTGACTATGGATGTCAGGGGATTGTTTTTTAATATAGAAGTTGCTTTTGAATTCTTCTTTGTCTCGCCCATATTATTCGATACCTCCTGCAGCGTATTTCATTATCTCTTCCTGTGAGAGCTCGTCCTTTGACAGCTTCTTCACGAGTTTTCCGGCTCTGACCACACATACGTTGTCGCACATGTTGATGATCTCAGGAAGCTCACTGGATACCATGATTATCGCTATGCCTTCCTTTGCCAGTTCATTGATTACTGTGTATATCTCAAATTTTGCATTTACATCAACGCCTCTGGTCGGCTCATCCAGAATGAGCACATCCGGCTTGGTTGCAAGCCATTTGCCCAGAACTACCTTCTGCTGATTTCCACCTGACAGGCTGCCCGCCTCGATCTCAGGTGACGCCGCCTTGATCCGCAACCGCTTTGAATAATGGTCTATGACCTCACCGCGCTTTTTCTCGCTTATGGCGATTCCATTCATATAGAATCTGAGGGATGAGAGTGTGAGGTTGAACGCCACGCTGTTGCCGAGCACCAGTCCCTGCTTCTTTCTGTCCTCAGGAACCAGGGCTACGCCTGACTTGATCGCCTGCATCGGATTCTTGAAGTGTACCAGCTTTCCGCCGAGTATCACCTCGCCTGATGTAGGCTGTGTGGCACCAAATACCGCCTCCATGATCTCGCTTCGTCCGGCACCGACCAGACCTGAGAATCCCAGGATCTCACCCTTGTGTACCGAAAAACTTATATCTTCAAAGACACCTGTCTGCGAAAGGTTCTTTACCTCCAGAGCAACCTCTGCCTTGTCCATGTCACAGTAATCCCTGGCATAGAAGCTCTCCAGATCTCTTCCTACCATCATCGCAACCAGCTCATTCGGGTTGGTCTCAGATGTCTTTTTTGTTCCTACGTATGCACCATCCCTGATGACGGTAACTCTGTCAGATATCCTGAAGAGCTCCTCCATTCTGTGGGAGATGTAGATTATACTTACCTGTTTCTTTCTGAGATTCTCAATGATCTCAAATAACTGCTCCACCTCTTCATTTGAGAGTGATGAGGTAGGCTCATCCATAACTATGATCTTACCGTTGAATGAGACCGCCTTGACGATCTCCACCATCTGCTGCTGTGCGATGGTCAGATTCTCTACTATCGTGTCTGCTTTTATATTCACACCGAGGGACGATATCATCTCCTCTGCTCTTCTGTTCATCTCTGCAAAGTCCAGCGTTCCAAGCTTTGTCCTTATCTCTCTGCCGAGAAACAAATTCTGTGCCACCGAAAGATATGGAACAAGTACGATTTCCTGATGTATTATTCCTATACCATTTTCTCTGGCAGCCGGAACTCCGTTGATCTTGACCTCCTTACCATTTACCTTGATGATTCCGCTGTCGGGCTGGTAAATTCCGCCGAGGACCTTGATCAGTGTGGACTTTCCTGCACCATTCTCACCGAGCAGTGCATGTACCTCTCCCAGCTCAAGGGAAAAGTCGATGCCACTTAAAGCATATATTCCGGAGAAGCTTTTCTTTATCCCTATCATTTCCAGAACTGTCTGTCCCATATTAAACCTCCAAGTTTCTAAAATAGATCTTTTGTTATCCTGCTTTTTCGGGATCTTGGCCGGAGATCTAAGATCCCCGGTCTCTCCCGTGTTATATACACCTACGTTGTGTCATGTATGTCCAGCCGGGGGCAGCCCCGTGCTGTTACTGCCGGCTTCGATCCGGCCTTACTGCCAATCGTTAACTGTCTGCTCAGCCTCATCCTTGAGTACAAGGTGTGAGTCAAGATATACCTTCTTCTCATCGATCGTTGTATCTCCGCCCACATACTTCTGTGCTGCATTGAATGCGTACTCAGCAATCTGTACAGGAACCTGACATGCAACTGCTGTGAACTCGCCGTCGAGGAGTGCCTGCTTGCCATCTGGTGAAGCATCGATACTGTATACACCAATCTGACCTGTCTTGTTGGCTGCCTTAACTGCTGCTGCAGCGCCAAGTGCTGAAGGATCATTGATACAGAAGAATGCCTGAAGATCTGTGTTTGCTGTGATGATATCCTCTGCAAGGCTCATTGATGCATCAAGTGCTGCCTCGCCATCCTGCTGTGCTACGATGTTGAACTTATCCTTGTTATCACCGAGTCCGTCAAGGAAACCATTTACACGGTCTACACAACTCTCATTTGATGGGAAGTCAAGGATCGCAATGTCTGCTCCGTCCGGATAATCCTTAGCCATCTGCTCACCGACAAGCTGTCCTGCCATGTAAGCATTTGTTCCAACGAACTGTGTTACGAAGTTCTCTATGTCATCCTCGATAACTGCTGTATCTACATTGAAGATTGGGATTCCTGCATCCTTGATCTCTGCAAGACCTGATGTGATACCTGCTGAATCAACCGGGATGATGAACACTGCGTCGTATCCACTATTTGCCACGTCTGATAACTGGCTGAGCTGTGTGTTCAGATCGTAGTCAGGATCAAGACATGTATATGATATTCCGTTCGCATCGCAGAGCTCCTTGAGCTTGGCATCGATTGAACTCTGGAATGTATTGTTGAGTGTGTTTGTACAAAATGCAAATGACAGGTCAGATGACTTTGTGCTCTCCTGCTTTGTACCTGAATCAGATGAACCGCTGCCCGAAGCGTTTCCTGATCCTGATCCACAACCTGTCAGTAAACTGAGTGACATGCACAGGCATGCTCCAACTGCTAATAACTTTTTAAATTTTCTCATAATTTTTACCTCCACTATCATGTGTTTTCTTTGCTAACTCGTTGTCGAAAAACTGTTCTTAACCGGTTTATTTACGTAAATTTTAAACTGTTTTTCGTCCCTTGCATGTTTTGATGATATAACTTTTGTCTGTTATTGTCAATATCAAGTGTTTTATTTATTATTTATTCATCATTTTGCACAAATAAGGCTCTATTGTATTATAGGGTTCGCGGGTCTTTTATCATTTTTTACGTAAATAGTTTACCAGATGTCATACTTATGGAATTTGTAGTGTATGATTGACACCCGTTACTTGTCACCTTGTCTCTCGTGTATAAACGCAAAAAATCCGCCAGAAAGATACAATTTTCTCTCTAACGGATTCTTTTTTAGATAAAAAGATACAGTTTCTAACTCTGTACGACACAGACTAACTAAAGATGTCATATCACCTCAATCTGTCCGGCACGGACTAACTAAAGATGTCATATCACCTCAATCTGTCCGGCATGGACTCATGGAAGATTTCCTTCCATGCAAGCCTGAGCTGTTTTGGCTCAACCTGATACGGCTGAACTCCCACATACTTTGGAAGCTGTTCTTCACTTACCAGGGACTTGGCAACAACTGCCGCGGCCGCTCTTCCCTGCTCGTATGGTCTCTGCGTGCTGAGTCCCTTGACGATTCCTTCCTCCATGCACCTGGCAATTCCATGATCAAGGTCCGTGGTGAACACCGCCACATCCTCCCTGCCAAGCTCCTTAAGTGCCTTTATAACCAGAAGTGCCGGGCGATCCCAGCTCACATACATTACCTCAATTTCAGGATTGGCAGTTATCACGTCCCGGGCTACCTGATATGCATTGGATATCTCTCCAAAACTCCTGATCGTAACTATGTCAATATCAGGATAACTGTCCTTGATTATCCTCTCAGCGGCGTTATCCCTGACTCTTGTTCCATAGAATGCCGCACCATGAATAATGAAACCTGCCTTTTTTTTCTTGTTCTCCTTGCAGTATTCCCCTAGCATTCTTCCCGTGTTCGTTCCATTCTCCGACTCATTTACTGATACACAGGACACATAGCTGTTCTTGGACATGCCATCCGGAACATTGCTTATGAACACCAGCTTTGACACTTTGGAAAGTTCCTGAAACTTCTCTCTGGTACGGCTGTCATCCGCCGGAATAGCTATAACTGCATCCGGCTTCTGAAGTCTTATTCCATCAAGCTGCGCATTCTGCAGTTCCGAGTCAAAGTGCGCATCCATAACCGACACCACATCTATCCCGAACTGCTCAAGCTCCTCACGGATACCCTTCTCATGAAGCTCAGCCCATGACGTACCTGTGTAATGGAATGATATGGCAACTCTGAAATGTCCTGCCTTCAGCCTCTGTTTTTCCTCCTTCGTCAGCACCACGGAATCAGGGGCAGCTGCCTTATCTCCAAATGGTCCATTATCCAGCATCTTGGTGGATTTCCTGACAACCAGTTCCACATCGGCATAGCAGTCATGGGATATGACCGCACCTGTGTTGATCTTCTCAAAAAGCATTCCAACTGCCTTGGTGCTTAACCCCTTCACATCTCTTCTGATTATGGTAAGCGGAGGATATGTAAGTTCTGACCAGCTCTCATCACCAAACCCAACCACAGATATCTCTCCCGGACAGTCGATTCCCATATCTCTCAGTGTCTTCATGAGGTAGAGCGTTATTCTGTTGCCCCCCGCAAGAACTGCGGTCGGTCTGTATCTGCGGAGCGCCTTCTGGATGACGAGCATACAGTCATCCTCGCCATTTTCCAGTGTCACATCCACTATATTCGCATCGTTTGTATTTATATTGTATTTCTGCAGAGCACTCAGGAAACCTTTTGTTCTCTCATCCCTGGTGGTACTGTCCGTACTCTCTCTGAAAAACAAAACATTCTTGTGTCCACTCGCGAGCAGATAATCTGCGCCCTTAAATATAGCCTCCCTGTCTCGGAACTCAACTGAGTCTATCCCTGATCCAAGTATATTTCTCTCCACGCAGACAAATGGAACGCCTGACTGTATAAGCTTTGTGTAGTTGGTTGCCACATCGCTCACCGGCGCATGTATGATACCGGCAACCTTCTTGTTGACCAGAAGTCCGGCAAGCACCTGTGTCTCCTCCTTAAGATCATTGTCTGTTATCGCCACAAGGAACTGATATCCCTGTACACTGACAAGCTGCTTCACATAAGCTACCATATCTCTGTATATCGTACTTTCAATGTTCGGAATGACTGCAACAATCGTAGACTCTCGGCCAACCAGCAGTTTTCTCTCCTTATCTGCTATCTTATTCTGATATCCCGTCTCTACAATAATCTTCTCTATCTTATCCACAAGCTCAGGTCTTACATACCTTGTCCTATTGATAACATGGGAAACTGTAGCTATGGACACCCCTGCCATATCCGCAATCTCTTTTATTGTAACCTTTGACTTGCCCATATCTCGTCCTTTCTCCTTTATCACAGATATAACTCTGGCTTCCGTACATTGCCACTGGCAACGCCCTTTTCCGATATTATAATCTACTTTTCTATGTTTGTGCAACCACTGTCATCATCCAGACTACTGGCTCTGCGATGGCTACTGACACCATGCAGTTGCCGGCTCCACCATTACATAAAACAGCACAAATTTTTCGCAAAATGCAGAAATGCAGATAAAAACGCCAAGTTATTTCCTGGTATTTCCCGGGTCCCGGGGCAGCAGATACTTAGTTCTGCCAGTTGATGTTCTCCCCCTGCAGCAACGGATATCTGGCAAGTTCTGTGCCGTCCTGCCCATATATCTGAATTCAAACGGATAATTTCTCGGAGTCACGGTGATCTCATCGCCGTACGAGAATTCATAATCCAGCGTTCTTCCAAAATAGGAATCCTTTGTCTTATATGTCGCCGCTGTACACATATTTTGTCTTCTTTCCAATCTCCTCAGATAATTTATATCATCAGTTCAAAGCCATAACAGCTCTTTTCAAATCCATAGTGTTCGTAGAAGCCATGTGCCCCTGTCCGCGGAAGACCGGAATCAAGGGTGACGGCCTTGCACCCCCTCTGCTTTGCAAGCTCCTTTGCATGATCCAGGAGTGCCACACCATAGCCATTTCCGCGGTCCTTCTCTCTTGTTATAAGGCTTGACACATAGCATGTGAGTCCCGACATCCAGAATGTATTGAAATAGTCTCCATGGCACATGCCCCTGCAAACGCCTTCATCCCATAATAAAAACGCAAAGCTGCGTTCGTCATTTATGACGTCCATATATACTTTGCGTATTTCTTCCCTGTCATATGTATTATATGTCCATAATTTCTCTATAAAATCAAATACAATATCAAAATCCTCTGCTGCCGCTTTTCTGATCTCCATAATTATATTCTCCTTTCCCGCTGAGTTTCAGACCACTTAAACTGACTTTGCACCATCAACTAAATTACAACCAATGCTTACATTATAAAATATCAAAGTGATTATTAACAGACCGCCACCCATAAATTTATTATAAAATATCCCGGAAAATACTTAGGCAATACTTACATGACTTTTTGTCACATTTTCCTAATTTATTTAGTATAATGTAAATGTTTCGGGCTGACTTTGGTCACATTTATGACGCACAGCATATATCAAATAATATCGGGTGCTTTGCATTTGCCGGCACCTAAAATATGGAGAGAATCTTGACAGTGTTTCCACATCGTCCATATTTATCTCACTATTATTTACAAAGTCAGCCGACATAACCTCCTTGCCCTATCGGTTAAATCCCTTTAATGAGCCATGCGTTTCCTTATAATTCGACATTACCTTATCGACAACCTTGCCGAGCAATGTCTCCTTCTGTTCCTCGCTCATACCAGGATTCTGCTGTTCAGACCGCTTGCACGCATCTGCAATGGCAGTAATCAGATCTACGCTGACAGTCACAATCGCCTTTCCTGTCTAGAACGACTCCTGCGTCAATTCATCGACCATTGTTCTGTCCTCCTGTTATATATTTTCCTGCTGCTTCTGTCTGTGGGTGCTCTCACCCATAAGATACACATTTTAATGCACATCTCGTGTTCCTCCTTGATTTCCTCTATCTGAACTTCTGGACAAAATGTCCTAAAGTTACATTCATATCCATTGCCCAACGGGCACAAAAAAAGAGCATCTATGTTTCAATCACATAAATGCTCTAACGCTGTTGTTTATAATAATATGTAATATCGGTTGAAACTGCATTACTACTAGCTAGTATACCATAAACATACTGTTTTAGTAAGAAATGTCCTATTTCATCCATGTATGCATATTGTCAAGTGTATGTGTCATATTTTATATTCAAAATAAAAAAAGCTGCTACTCTCTAAAAAATAACAGCCTTTCTTACTATATCAGCCTTTTGGAATTTGACCATCGACATACAGAATGTGATTAACTAACCGCTATGTGAGATATTTTAAAGTTCCCATAATCTGTTCATCTTGATCTTCTACCTCATCATTGTGTTGTTCTGTAACCTTAATATGTATAAATGCTTTTAGCATTTCCATAATCCATGCAGGTTACAATATGCATATACTTCTTCTACCTGTTCACCATCGCAAAGACAAAAATCTGCTGCCGGCTCCTGCCCTGGATTTAACTGTTTTCTATATATTCCCTGGTTTGTATTTAATGTAATCCACTCAATGAAATGCTCTTCAAGCATTGGATGTTTTGTCTCTCCGACCACGACATGAACATGACTGCCTTCTATCGTATATACAGGTACATGCTTCTCGACAGCAGCATCTGTCACTCCGGCTTTTAATTCCTGCATAGGTTCTCCGCAACAAATTACAGGTACACCCTTATCCTTTACCTTTTCAACAATGTTTCCACAATGCTTACAAATATAATACCTTACTTCCATGACTTTTTCTCCTTCCATGTGTAAAATTTATAATTCAATTATCTCCATAATCTTTTTCAATGAATCTGCAGATTCCTTAAGCTTTAACGCTTCCTCGCCACTTAAATTAATAGGTATATCAGACTCAATACCATCTGCACCTACAATAGCTGGCATACTTAACGATACTCCGTCAATGTCATATACTCCATGAATCATGTGTGATACAGGAAGTATTGATTTTTCATCTCTCATAATCACTTCGCAGATTCTTTTTACAGACATTGCAATTCCATAATATGTAGCGTGCTTTTTGTTTATAATCTCATAAGCACTGTTCTTGACTTCTGTAGCTATTTCTGCCGTGTTTTCCTTGTGCTTATAATGTCCACGCATTTCACACATTTCACTTAATGGAACACCAGATACATTGGCTGATGACCATGCTACAACTTCGCTGTCTCCATGCTCACCTATTATAAATGCATGAACACTCCTGCTGTCCACAGATAAATGCTCACCAAGCTTATATCTTAATCTGGCACTATCTAACACAGTACCCGATCCAATAACCCTGTTTTCTGGAAGTCCTGATAACTTTATGGCTACCTGAGTCAGGATATCTACCGGATTCGCAACTACAAGCATGATACCTGCAAAATTTCTCTTTGCTATTTCAGGAATGATTGACTTAAATATTGCTACATTTTTATTTACGAGATCAAGCCTTGTCTCTCCCGGTTTCTGTCCCGCTCCGGCAGATATGACAACAATTGCAGCATCAGCCACATCATCATAATCTCCGGCATATATTTTCATCGGACTCGCAAATGGAATACCATGACTGATATCCATCGCTTCTCCTTCTGCCTTGTTCTTATCTGCATCGATAAGGACAATCTCTGTAAACAAGCCACTCTGCATCAGAGCAAATACCGATGCAGAACCAACAAAGCCACAGCCTATCATTACTGCTTTTTTTGAATTAATCACTTTCTTCTTCGTAATAATCTCATCTCCTTAATAATTCTCTTCATGTACTTCAAAATAGCTCTGTGGATGATTACATACCGGACATACTTCAGGTGCCTTAGTTCCTACCACAATATGTCCGCAGTTACGGCATTCCCATACCTTAACTTCGCTCTTTTCAAATACTTGTGCAGTTTCAATATTCTTAAGAAGTGCACGATATCTTTCCTCATGGTGCTTCTCAATCTCACCTACTGCCCTGAATTTTGCTGCAAGCTCAGGGAATCCTTCTTCCTCAGCTGTTTTAGCAAAGCCATTATACATATCTGTCCACTCATAATTTTCGCCTTCTGCCGCTGCCGCCAGGTTTTCCTTTGTATCACCAATTCCTGCTAATTCCTTGAACCACATCTTTGCATGTTCTTTCTCATTATCTGCAGTCTTTAAAAACAATGCTGACATCTGCTCGTAACCTTCCTTTTTCGCTACAGATGCAAAATAGGTATACTTATTTCTTGCCTGTGATTCCCCTGCAAATGCCTCCTGTAAATTCTTCTCTGTCTGTGTTCCTGCATATTTGTTTTCTGCCATCTCTTTTACCTCCGTTTTCTTTACTACTTTTTCAAAATCTGATGCCGGGTGCTTGCACAAAGGACATATAAAGTCATCCGGTAATTCCTCGCCTACATATTCATATCCGCAAATTCTGCAACGCCATATTGTCTGACCATCCTCTGTTTTTCCAACCTCCTGTGGCTTAGGCTTAATATTATTCTGATAATAATCATATGTTACTGAAGGAACATTGCTTAAAACTTCCATATCGGTTATCTCACCAATAAACATCGTATGTGAACCCAAGTCCTCTGTTTTAGTAACTGTCACAGAAATGTATGCATTTGTACCTTCTGTAATATAATAAATACCATTCGTGCCTCTGGCACACTGCTCAAATGTTTCAAACTTATTGGTATCTCTTCCTGATTGGAAGCCAAAATGTTTGAACAATTCAAATTGTGCCTTCTGACTTAAGACTGATACAGTAAATTTTCCGGTTCTTTGAATCATATCATGCGTATAATTTGACTTATTTACACAGATACTTAGCTGGTTTGGTTCCGAAGCTGCCTGAATAGCTGTATTAATGATGCATCCGTTATCTTTTTCTGCTTCTTTAGCGGTCAATATAAACAGTCCATAACTCAACTTATACATTGCTTTCCTATCCATGCTGTTCCTCCTTTACCTTCTCCCTGCATTTCGGGCAAATGCCTTTAAATGAAATATCGTAATCCACAAATTCAATTCCATGAGTGTTATGAATTCTTTCCAGCAAATCCGGTATTTGATCCATATCCACATCAAAAATTTCACCGCACTTTATACATCTTACATGGTAATGATTTTTCAATGTAAAATCAAATCGGTTCGGTCCATTCAAAACTTCAACCTTTCTTAATGCACCTTCCTCTACCAATATATCAAGATTTCTATATACAGTTCCTTTTCCAATTGATGGATATGCTTCTTTTATAAATTCATACACTTCATTTGCCGTAACGTGTCTTCTCATTTCGTATACGGTATTTCTTACGAGATCTTTTTGAATGGTATTTCTCCTTCTTGTCATTCATCCTCCTTATTGGGAATAATTCTTAATAAGGATTATATGCCACTATCATCCTGTTGTCAATAAAAATAGTAATAATTCTCATTATTATAAAAGCTGCCAAACTGAACATCTTTTACCTGAATAACTATTTTATTTTGCGTTCAAATACATATTCTGAATCTGAAGATAAATCAGACCTAAACGAGTATCCGAGTCTGTCAAATTTCTGAATCTCCACCAGATTTTCAATATTATTTTCCGCTATGAATCTGACCATTTCACCACGAGCCATCTTGGCATAGGTACCTTTTGTTACCAATTTATCTCCGGATAACTCACAAAATACAATCGTAATATATCTGTCCTGTGGTGTCAGATACTTTTCTATACATTTTGAGTATTCTTTTGATGCAAGATTAATGATAATCCTACTGTCATCGATTACTGAGCGGTATAACAATTCTCCCCAGTACTCATACAGATTTTTTGCATCTCCAATTCCAACCTTTGCCTGCATTTCAAGACGATAAGGAGTCACACCATCCATTGGTTTTAAAATGCCATAAAACGCAGACAAGATTCTTAAATGATTTTGCAAATACTCAAACTGCTGGATTTCAAACACAGATGGTGCCATATATTGAAATGCAATCCCTTCATATGCTAAAACAGCCGGAGTAAGCCCGTTATAAAGATTCATATTTTCCAATCTGTTAAAGTTCTGCTCTGCAATCTTGTCATTACATTTCCAGATAGCTTTCAGTTCTTCTTTTGATTTGCTTTTCATCCAGTTTAATACTTCTGCTGTCTTATCAATATAGACAGGCAGTCCAACCGGTGCTAAGTTATCGGTATCTACTATCATCTTTTTTGCAGGTGATAAAATAATCTTCATTATGCCAATTCCTTAAGCATATTTTCAGGATCATCTGCCGCCTTGACTTTATCATTTGCCTTTATAATGATTCCCTGCTCATCAATAAGATAAGTAGTTCTTACTACACCCATAGATACTTTTCCATAATTTTTCTTTTCTTTCCAGACATCATATGCTTCAATAACTTTACGATCCGGGTCTGCTAATAGCGTAAATGCCAGTCCGTATTTTTCTTCAAATCTCTTGTGAGACGCTACAGAGTCCTTGCTCACTCCGAGAATAACAGCTCCCTTCTCATTAAACTGTGGATAACGCTCAGAAAAGCCACATGCCTGCTTCGTACATCCTGGTGTATTATCCTTTGGATAAAAATATAGGATCACTTTTTTTCCTGCATAATCGCTTAATTTATGCATTTCTCCATTCTGATCCGGCAATTCAAAGTCCGGTGCTTTTTTTCCTACTTCTAACATATTTTATTCCTCCACTTCTTTCATTCCCATCTGTTTTCTTGTCCTCTTATTGCCAGAAATCATTTTATGACCAGAATAGACTGCCATAATCAAGCATATCAGAGAGCCAAATGCAAAGTATTTGTGTGCTGCTTTTAACCCTTTATATCCTGTATAAAAAGTTCCAACCATTGTAACTATTGCTCCGATTGACCAATATTTATGTGCTTTCATTTTATACCTCCAAATTGATTAAGCTGTTTCCAAAATAAATATCTCTGGATCATTAACAATATTGTACATTCCATCCATTACTTTCGACAAGTAGTGAAAGAAAAATAATCATTCCAAATACAAAAGGATGTATCACGATAATTCTGGCATTACCTTGACGCATCCTTTCGTGTTGTATTTTTTTCTTCTTAATGACAGCTATGGCTTCCGCATCCATGCTCACCACACGTATGTCCTTCCTCATGGTTGTGCTCATGGTGAGAACACTTCACATCCGAATTATAATCAAGCGTATCATTGATAAAAGCTTCTACTGCTTTATCCGCATCTCCTGAAACTCCGCCAAAAAGCTTAATACCCGCTGCCGCTAACGCAGTCTGAGCACCTCCTCCGATTCCGCCGCAGATCAAAACATCGGCATTTAATGCATTAAGAACTCCTGCCAATGCACCATGTCCGCTTCCATTCGTATCTACTACTTCTGAATGTAGCACTTTTCCTTCCTCTACATCGTAAATCTTAAATGTCTCTGTGTGTCCAAAGTGTTGGAAAATCTGTCCATTTTCATATGTTACTGCTATTCTCATGATACCTTCTCCTTTTTCTACTGCATATTTTTGATAAATCTCATGATTGTAACATCCTCCAAAGCTACAGTCGCTGCTCTGACCGTCACAGATTATGAAATCCCCACCCTCAATTTTAAGCGGATGTCCATCAATGAGAGCATCTGCTATTTTCTTTCTGGCAATCTCGTAAATCCGTTGGACCGTCGTTCTTGCGATCTGCATAGATTCCGCACACTGCTCCTGACTGTAACCTTTCTTGTCCAAAAGACGGATTGTCTCGTACTCATCTACCGTCAGAACAATGGGCATTTTTTTCTCAGTATCATCTGCCGGAAGGAATTCTAAAACATTTGGGAAATGGCAGACTTTTCTGCATTTTACTGGTCTCGGCATGAAATTGCTCCTTTCTCGCTTTTCTTATATAATAGTCCTATAAAGGGCATATGTCAATTATTCGATTGACGCATCTTAAAAAAGCAAGTATACTATGTTCATAAAGGAGATAACTATTATGAGCTTCGAAAATTATTTTCCACTATGGAATGACTTAAATACAGCACAGAAAAAACTAATTTCAGACAATTTGATCACACAGCATGTGAAAAAAGGAACAATCATTCACAACGGGAACATGGATTGTACCGGATTATTACTGGTTAAATCCGGGCAGCTTCGAACTTATATATTATCAGATGAAGGACGAGAGATTACACTCTACCGTCTGTTCGATATGGATATATGTCTTTTATCTGCCTCATGTATCATACGATCCATTCAATTTGAAGTAACCATTGAGGCAGAAAAAGATACTGATCTTTGGATCATCCCTGCTGAAATCTATAAGGGCATCATGAATGAATCTGCTCCTGTCGCAAACTATACCAATGAGTTAATGGCTACTCGTTTTTCTGATGTCATGTGGCTGATTGAACAAATCATGTGGAAGAGTTTGGATAAGCGTGTTGCTTCATTTCTTTTAGAAGAGACCTCTATCGAAGAAACAAATGAATTGAAAATCACTCACGAAACTATCGCCAACCATCTTGGTTCCCACAGGGAAGTTATCACTCGAATGCTTCGATACTTTCAAGGCGAGGGTCTCGTCAAACTCTCCCGGGGCAAAATCACAATCCTTGATCCAAAAAGACTGGAAACACTCCAAAGGTCATAAAACTGTTTTTCTGTAACATATAAAGAAGAATCCTCCATTTATCAGAATTATGAAAGTCATTCTAATAAATGGGGGATCTTTTTATGCTATAAGAAAATTATAAAAATATCGTGATTATTTTTTAATAATCCATACCACATGCATATGCCCTTTCAATCAGCGCACGGTCATTGACCACTGCATCATAGAATCGGAATCCGCCAGAGAAATTATACGTTTCATAACCGTTTCCTTCCAGAATACGGCTCGCAATATAACTGCGCAGACCACTCTGGCATATCAGATACACAGGCTTTCCTTTCTCAATTTCACTAATTCGTTCTCTCAGTTCATCTACAGGTATGTTTTTGAATCCATCTATATGCCCCCTGCTGAATTCACCTACAGTTCTCACATCTAGCAACTCCACATCTTTATCTTTAGAAATCTTGTCCATATCTTCCAAATGCCATTGCTTTAATGTCCCTTTTGCAATATTGTCTATCATAAATCCAGCCATGTTTACCGGATCCTTAGCAGAAGAATAAGGTGGTGCATATGCCAGATCCAGATCTTTCAACTGGGTTGCATTCAGCCCCGCATGAATTGCTGTTGCCAGCACATCAATACGTTTATCAACTCCTTCATATCCAATAATCTGAGCGCCAAGCAAACGATAGCTTTCTTTTTCAAAAACCACCTTCATGGTCATCACTTTTCCACCAGGATAGTAACCGGCATGACTCATAGGAGAAAGAATTACTGTATCTACCTCTAATCCTGACTTTTTGGCATTGGTTTCATTGATACCTGTAGTGGCTGCTATCATATCAAACACTTTTATAACGGAGCTTCCCTGACTGCCCAGGTAACGACTATCACCGCCACAAATATTATCAGCGATGATTCTGCCCTGTTTATTGGCCGGTCCTGCCAAAGAAATCAGCGCATCATTACCCGTAACATAATGTTTTACCTGAACTGCATCACCTGCAGCATAAATATCCGGTACAGAGGTTTCCATTCTGTCATTCACTACAATACTTTCCTTGATGCCAAGTTCCAGACCGGCTTCTTTTGCTAATACTGTGTCTGGTGTGACTCCGATTGCCAGAACTACCATATCAGCCTGAAGGGATGGATTATCTTTCAACAGAACCTCCACTCCGTTGTCATTTCCTTTAAATCCTTCTACTGTATAGCCCAGTATCAGTTTTATCCCATGCTTTCTCATTTCATTATGGATCATGGATGCCATATCCGGGTCAAAAGGGTTCATCAGCTGCTTAGGCCCCTGGACAATCGTAACATCCATGCCAAGCTCCCTCAAATTTTCTGCCAGTTCCAGACCAATAAAACCGCCACCTGCCAATACAGCCGATTTTGGATGATTCTTATTTATATATTCCTTTATCCGAAAAGTGTCTTCTACAGTACGAAGTGTAAAAAGTTTATCAATACCTACTCCGGGAAGTCTCGGCTGTGTAGGCTTTGCACCTGGAGATAGGATTAGCTTATCATAGTTTTCTTCAAATATTTCACCGTTTTCTAAATTCTTCACTGAAACAGTTTTACATTCGGGATGTATTGAGATAACTTCATGATGAATTTTCATGTTAATACGGAAGCGTTTAAAAAAACTCTCTGGTGTCTGTAGTGTAAGTGCTTCCGGATCTGTAATCACGTCTCCAATATAATATGGAAGCCCACAATTCGCATAGGATATGTATCCGGATCTTTCATACACAGTAATTTCTGCATGTTCATCCAGTCTGCGTATTCTTGCTGCGGCTGTAGCTCCTCCTGCTACACCTCCTACGATTATTACCTTCATCTTATTTTTCCACCTTTCCTGAGTAAGCTGCAATGCCACCGATATTATTTACTTTAGAATATCCCATTCGTTGCAACATCCCAGTTGCCTGACGGCTCCGGGAACCGGAATAACAGTATACAAACAGAGGGATATCCTTATTCTTCGCTACAGAAACAATATTGTCTAGTTGCTGCAACGGCACATTTTTACTTTCTGGTATATGTCCTTCCTGATATTCCTGCGGAGTACGGACATCCAGCAGAACTGCACCAGCAGTCCTTTTATATTCTTCTATGCCTTGATTAATATTCGACTGTTTAAAGAAATTAAAAAATCCCATTAGCACACCTCTCTAAAGCATTTCTAAAATCGCATTCTTAGATCTCGCCCCTGAAACCTGCTGTACAATCTTCCCATTCTTCATAACCACTAAAGTCGGAATGCTCATAATACTGAACTTATTTGCCAGTTCAGGCTCTTCATCTACATTAATCTTTCCAACTTTAATATCCCTACGCTCACCTGCAATCTCCTCTACAATAGGTACTACCATACGGCAAGGCGCACACCAAGATGCCCAAAAATCTAAAAGAACGGTTTTATCGGAATTCAGTACTTCGTTCTCAAAATTATTTTTATTGATATTAATAGCAGACATTTTACAGTCCTCCTTATCTTTTTCTTTTTGTAGCTTTATTATAGTCTTAATTTCATTTGTTTTCCGTGATTACATCACCATACAACATTAAATTAACTTCTTGCCATACCATCTACACTTAATATAACACCTGTAATGTAACTCGCCTCATCTGAAGCAAGAAACACAAACGCATTGGCAATATCTTCTGGCTGTCCAAGACGACGCAATGGAATTCTTTCAATCATAGGTTCGATAACTTCCTTTGGCACAGCTTTCATCATATCAGTTTCTGTAATCCCAGGTGCAACAGCATTAACACGAATACCTTTGCTGGGATAAGGTCCTTAAGTTTTGGTACAAGAAGCGCACCAATCAGCATAACACCGGCACCCGCCATAAACTGCTTCATGCCCTGTGACTTTGCACCCGGGTTATCATTACCATAACCTTCAAGCAGATTTACAACGCCAAGAACTGCAAGACCACCGCCTACTGCAATGATAACGACCTTGAGTGCTGATACACCGCTTGTAAGGAACGATGTATAGTCAAGCAGGATAAGCAGGTTTGCAAGCAGCTTGTGTGAAGCAAAAAATGACGCAACACTTGAAAGTAAGTTAGAGCCTGACATGGCAGTCATGGCATAATTCATAAGTAAATTCATAATAAATAATCTCCTTTTAATCTCTTATTTTTCGACCCTCCGTGATATAATAAGAGCGGTCTATTGTGGTGATAGATCAGGAGCAGCGGCAAATACACACATGAAGGATTCTCCCCTCATTTATTCTTTTTACTGTAAAGCCGCTGCTTCGTTTTGCTCTGCTTTCTTCATCATCCCGGCTTCCTCTATGGCAAAGTTCACCAGATCATCCGGATACTTCACTCCGGTAAGGTCAAGTTCTATGAACTTATCCTTCTTGGAAAACTTCGGTCTGCCATATTCGGAAACATATTTCTCAATATCAAATTGATTTTTCTTGTCAAAATCCGAAAGCTCTTTGTACATCTCGTGTGCGGTTATATCAACCTTATCTGAAAAGAACGGTCTTACTCCACGCACCTGCAATATACATTTGCCGCCATCCATAAGAGCCAGGCGGTCTTGGCTCATAAGCTCTCGTCCAAGTTTCTGATAGTTCAGACCATAGGACTGAGATGTTCCTCTGGTATCAGATGTGTTGTATGTGTCAATAGTTTCCTTACCCAGCACTTCCGACAGATCTTTTAATGTTGACTTTTCCTTGCCACCTAAAAACAGAAATGTATCGCAGTTACCCTCGATCGTCTCTGCGTTATCCTTATAAATTGACTTTAACTGTGCCTTAGACTGTAGGATAATGGAAGCCGATATCTCTCTGCTTCGTATGGTTGCAATCAGCTTGTCAAACTTCGGAATCTGTCCGATGTTTGTGAACTCGTCTAAGATACACCTAACATGTACCGGGAGCTTTCCATGGTATTCATCGTCTGCAATCGTACAGAGCAGATTGAAAAGCTGTGTGTACATGATTGATACCAAAAAATTAAGGGAATCATCTGTATCCGAAATAATGACAAACAATGCTGTCTTTCTTCTACCGATGTCCCCTAAGTCGAGTTCATCATATGCTGTTATCTCCCTGACTTCCTTGATGTCAAATGGTGCAAGTCTCGCACCACAGGAAACCAGAATACTCTTGGCTGTCTTACCTGAAACAAAATGTCAAAGACTTTTTAGTACCCATACATTTCATTGCATGAAAAAAGCCACTGTAGATTTCTCCACAATGGCTATAAAGTCATTTTTATTCACTTTTGATTTTCGGCAACCTCATGCCCAAACTGGAATAGGTTTGACACTTTATTCGGGACTGAACTCCTTATCGGTAATGACATAATGAAATTCATCTGCACCAAAGGTATCTTTGTCCAGATCTGTAATAGTAAATGTAGTTCCATCAAATTTCATATAGCCGCTGGTGCCGTCAACAACAACGCCATCTTTTACAATGTCCAGATAAACAATTCTATCGATGCTATTCAACTCATAGGCCTGCCAACCGTCCACACCCTGAAAATAGGCTGTAACATTGGCAAACGGTTCATCGTTTTCCTTCTTGCAGACAAGATAACTGGCACTGTCCTCCGATACCCAGGTGGCAGTCATTCCCCAAGGACCTTCCGTTGATACATATCTCCCAAATTTATGGTCGTTGGTACGGTTAATTATGAGTCCTACAAAAGAACCAACAACGAGTACAAGAATAAGCACAACGACACCAACAATGATTTTTACATTCTTCCTCATGATAAATTCCCCCTTCCATAAATTCATCTGTTAAGAATATTCTTATTTTTCGCTCTTATTGAACATACTAATTATACCACAATATATGCAAGTTTTCCATATGCTTTTCTACCTATGCCGTATGCTGATTTGCCCTAACATCATTCTCAATCAGCCTCTTTATCTTGTCCTTCATGCTTTCTTCGGCATCCTCATTGAAATGCACTCTCACAACATACATTGTGCCACCTATCTGCTTTCTGAGTGCTACCGGTGTGTGTGATTTTCTATTCTCCATTTGTGTTCTCCTTTATGTCTGCCTGGTAAGGAAGAGCCTCTTTCAGCTGACAACCGGAAGCTGACAACCGACCTCTAAAAACTCTCAATTCCTTTTATTTATAGTTACTTTTCCTAAATTTACTTTTTCTCAAATATTCCGTTGCTTTCGTTGTCAGAACTATATATATCCCTTAAAAACATAGTAAATATAAGGTTTTATAGAACATAGAACCGACAACGGGGTTGGCAACGGGATAGACAACCAGCCGACAACCTATCAGGCATTTATCTCTCCATCCACTCCGGTGGCAATGATAACTGCTCCATCTGCTCCTTGGTTATCGGTTGAAAATCCTGACCTCTGTTGTCAGGCTTCTCCCATCCTTTCTGCCTGCGGTATGGTTCAGGAAAATGTCTTGGATTACTAAAGGCAATCCAATCACTGCAGTTATTCATAATGTCATTAATCTCACGAATTTCCCATTGTGCCGGATTTCCGTCATTTCCCAATGCCTCAGAATATAACTGCCTTGAACATACCATGCTTCCCTCGTAATGCTCCAAATAGTCAAGAATCAGCTCTTTCTTGGTATCTTCCTGCATAAACTGCTTCTGATACTCACAAAGCTCTTTTTCCATCTCTTTCGGAAGCCTCAGCTGGCATTTGCCACTCCTGTAGATTTCCATAGCCTCTGCCCACATCTGGTCGATATATTCCCTTGATGTCTTTTCATCATCGAGTATATGAGTTTCCGCCTCTTCCATATTGCAAAGAATAGGCAGAAATCTTCGGTTTCCCGACCTGTCCATAGGCAGGAAATCCAGCGAATTTGATGAACCGGCAAACACGCACTGCCTCTTGTGGTCTTTGGGATGCCTGTCGTATGGGGTCTTGTAAGTGTCTTTCTGTCTGCTCATAAAGGACTTGGTATCTTCCACATTCTTGGCATTGAGAATTGCCACCATTTCAGGGAACTCTATAATCAGATGCCCCTGTATTTTTCGGTATACATTATCATCATCCATTTTCTTCAAGTCATCCGTAAACCAGTCATCTTCCATGACAAGGAAACGCAGAAAAGTGGATTTACCGGCTCCCTGACCACCTACCAGGCAGAGCATTACTTCAAACTTGATGCCCGGGCATGAAATTCTTGCTATCGTCCCTATCATAAAAAGCTTCATTACCTCATAGGTGTACTCACTGACCTCTGCCCCTAAGAAATGATGCAGTGCATAGCGTATCCTCTCCCTGCCATCCCATGTTATGGAATTGATGCGGTCAAGAACCGGATGGTATCTGTTTTCATTTGCCACGACCTTTATCACATCCTCAATCCGCTTTTCGTTGGATAATCCATAATGCTTTTCAAGGTAGACAACAAGGAATTTCAAATCAACATCCGTCAGGCTGTCGCTTTCACGATACCATCCCAAATCCCTTGTAATGTCGATTTTATCCGTAAACATGTTCAGACGGAATGCACCCTGCAGATTAGGGTCATTCATCAAAATCAGACGATAGTTACCGACTGTTTTCCTGACTTCTCCCTTTTCTGTGCTCTCCAGCATCGCCCTGACTTCTCCGATACTCTTCAATTCTTCCTGCAATCGACTTCACCCCCTTTCCAATGTCAGAAACAACAGAAGCTCTGTCAGGGATATCCTTTTCAAGGAGAGTATCAAGCTGATATTCCACTTTACTGATATTCTGCAGAGCTTCTACAAAGCAGGGATGCCATTCCTCATCCATGCTCTTCAGTGCATATTCTGTTTTCCATTTCCTTAACAGATGATAATAGTCTGACAGAACACAAAAACACTGCTTCTGCTCTTCATCCAGTATCTGCTCCGGTGTTTTCTTTGGTGCCATCTTTTTCGGTGGTGCCCGGTTGGTTGCGTCATAATTCAGTCCAAAGTCAGATGCAATCTTCATTGCAGCTTCCTTTGGTGCAAGCCCGAAATATTTTGCCACAAAATCTATCGCATCTCCGGTATCTCCACAGCCGAAACAATAGTATCTCTTATCAATCTTCATGCTGGGAGTCTTGTCTTTATGAAACGGACAACAAGCCAGCCCACTCCGGTTGATTTTGATGCCATACTGCATAGCCACCTGCCTTGCAGTGACATTTTCTTTCACTACTGCAAATACATTCATGCTTATCCCAATTCCTCTCCCCTTGCTTTTTTGTGCTTTCTGTCATGTGTGGGTGGTCTTACCCACGGAATACCATTTTTGCTATACATCAGGTGTCCTCCTTCATTTTTATTTGAACTTCTGGACAACTTGTCCAAAAGCTGCTTTCCTGTTCTTTATCCATAAATGCACAAAAAAGAGCATTCATGCTTTTTACACATAAATGCTCTGACGCTGTTTTATTATAAAATTGTCTTATCTGTTGTTCCCTACAAACTGGAATTTGACTAATTATTGTGTTTTAATGATTCTATAAACTA
>NZ_QTMQ01000019.1:0-42514 GCF_003604095.1 Clostridium sp. AF15-41 | reverse complement strand
TTTTTATATTCAGTTGTAACACATGTATTGTAATCCTACAGGCGGACTGCGACTTCCCCCAATTTCAGGCTTGTAAGAATAATTCGTTTTATGTATAATAAAACGTACGGTGTTTTTTCCACACCGCCTTGATTTTTCAAGGAAAAATGAGGTTTTATGATGTTCGGGCAGACAGATATATCTGACCAGACCAAAAACGTCAATATAATAATAGGAAAAGAGGATAAACATGTTAGAAAACAACCATGAAAAAAAGCCAAAGAAATACGCCGGTATTCTGGCACATCCGACTTCATTTCCAAGTCCTTACGGAATCGGTGATCTCGGAAAAGGTGCATACCGGTTTATAGACTTTCTGGCAAATTCGGGCTTGAATCTGTGGCAGGTGCTTCCACTTGGACATACCGGATTTGGTGATTCACCATATCAGCCATTCTCCGCATTTGCCGGTCAGCCGTTAATTATTGACCTTGATGCATTAAAAGAATACAAGCTTCTGTCAGAAGATGATTTTACCGATATGCCGGAATGGGATCCCATCCACATCGACTACGGAACCTTGATCACTTTTAAGACAAAGCTGTTAAAGCTCGCTTACGAACGTTTTACTGATCCTGACTATGAGGACGGATTGTCAACAGACGAGGAACAGATGGCAGCATTTGCTTCTTTCAAAAAGGATTCCTCCTGGCTCGCTGACTACTCCCTGTTTATGGCAGGTAAGGATTTCCATGAAGGAATGCCTTGGTATATGTGGGAAGATTCCCTGAAAGCACCTACCAAAAGACAGCGTACCACATGGGAAAAGAAGCTTGCAAATGAGATCGGTTACTATGATTTCATCCAGTTCTTATTCCATACACAGTGGATGGCGATCAAGGAATACGCAAATGAAAAGAACATCAGCATCATAGGTGATGCTCCGATCTTCCTTGCATGGGACAGTGCCGATGTATGGAGCCATCAGGAGCTTTTCATGCTGGACTCAAAGGGATACCCAACTGAAGTTGCCGGTGTACCACCTGATTATTTCTCAGAGACCGGACAGTTGTGGGGCAACCCACTGTATAACTGGCCAAAGCATACCGCTACCGGTTATGAATGGTGGATCGAGCGAATCAAATACCAGCTCACTCTGACAGATTTCTTAAGAATTGACCATTTCAGAGGATTTGACCGGTACTGGGCTGTACCTTATGGCGAAGAAACCGCCATCAACGGAGAATGGAAACCCGCTCCCGGTATCAACTTCTTCACACAGTTACAGGCAAATCTTGGCTATGACCTTCCGATCATCGCTGAGGATCTGGGTGAGATCGACGATTCTGTTATCGAATTGCGTGACAAATTCAATCTGCCTGGCATGAAGATCTTACAGTTTGCATTTGAGAATCCGGAAGAAAATGATTTCCTTCCGCATAATTATACAAGAAACTGTGTATGCTACACAGGAACACATGACAATGACACAACATTTGGCTGGTATCAGAAAGCATACGAAGCATCCAAGGACAAGCTTCGCCGCTATTTCAGCACAGATGCCAGTGATATCTGCTGGGTTATGATCCGTGCATGTTTCTCGTCTGTCGCAAATATGGCTGTTGTTCCTATGCAGGATGTTCTGAAATTAGATTCATGGGCTCGTCTGAATACTCCGGGTGTAGGGGAAGGCAACTGGGCTTGGCGCTTTGAGGATAAAGACATGGATACTAAATTAGAAGAACGTCTATTTGAGACAGCAAAACTCTACGGCAGATAGAACAGGAGGATATATTTGAGAACCATTATTACTGTACTGTTTGCAGTACTTGGAATCATATTTTGTTTTCCATATCATCTGTATCTGAAGCAGCTTGCAAAAAAGGATCAGGACAAAGCTTATATCAAGGCTCAGAAGCTGGTAAAAGGATTTTTCGGAGTAGTTATGTTCTTAACCGGATGTAAACGAACAATTATTGGCAAGGAAAATATTCCTACCGACCAACCGGTCATGTTCGTTGGTAATCATCGAAGCTATTTTGATATTTTATCCTGTCACAATGCAATCGATATGCCGCTTGGCTTCATGTCCAAGGACAATATCAAGGATATACCTCTGCTTTACAAATACATGGATGATATCGGATGCACATATCTGGATCGTACCGATCTGAAAAAGGGTCTGGAAACGATTTTGCAGACTGCTGATATCATCAAATCCGGTCACTCCATGATGATCTTCCCGGAGGGAACAAGAAATAAGGGCGACGAACTGCTGCCATTTAAAGACGGTGCATTCAAGATCGCTCAGAAAGCCGGATGTCTGATCATTCCGGTTGCTATCTGCGGAACAGACAAATGTATGGAAGCAAATAAACACAATTTTCTTCACAGCAGCAAGGTTGTGATCGAATTCTTAGAGCCGGTTGATATCCGTGGATTGAAGCCGAAGGAACGTAAAGAGGTTCTGGATGCAATCCCCGGTAAGATTCAGGCAGCCCGGTTAAAAAATCTGCCTATGACAGAAAAATAATATAATTGCAAATTGTATATATATTTGATTACTTTGACTTGCCAATACAGGGACATTTGAGTCCGCCGGTCCTTAGATGGCGCAGAAGCGGCATCTTAGTACCGCTGCAGGAGTAACTGAGATCTTAGCGAGGTATTTTCGAGCTTAGTTCGAAGTTATGCAGCGCAGAAACGAGCGGAAGCGTTCCCTGATTGGTAAGGTCAAAAGTAATCATAATATATACAATTTGCAATCACAGACAAATAATGAAATATAAGGAGGAACTTATTATGCCTTGGTGGGGATGGATGTTAATCGTCATCGCAATATTAGTTGTAATCTTAGTAGTACTTTACATAGTAGGAAACCGCCTGCAGAAAAAGCAGAGCGCACAGAAAGAAGCTATGCTTCAGGCTGCACAGCCTGTCACGATGCTGGTCATCGATAAAAAGATGCTGCCTATGAAAGATGCAAATCTTCCGAAACAGGTATTGGAATCAACTCCAAAGCGTTACCAGAAAGCCAAGCTTCCTATCGTTAAAGCCAAGATTGGCCCACAGATCATCAATCTGATCTGCGACGATGGAATCTTTGATGTTATGCCTGTCCGTGGCGAAGTTAAAGCTATGGTCAGCGGTATCTACATCACAAGCGTTAAGAATGTTCGTGGTAAGAAAGCACCGGAGCCTGCAAAGAAATCATTCAGCCAGAAGCTTCGTGCAAAACAGAAGAAATACGAGCAGACTTATGAGCAGGAAACTGCCAGCATGAAACTCAGCAAAGAAGAAAAAGCCGCAAGAAAAGCAAAGGCAAAGGAAGAGAAAGAAAGGGCAAAGAAGATCCAGTAATCATGATAAATACTCGTGTCGACCTCAGAAAATTAGTTATTACCTGTCTGGTTCCGGTTACCGCATTACTGATACATAATATTGTCTATCTTGCAGGCACCCGGATCTGTGATCTTACAGGCAGTCAGACTGATTCTGTCGGCAGTATCACATCATGTATTTCATATATTCTTTGTATCTGTATTTTCGGATATTTTTATCTGTCCGATCATTCAAAAACAAAGCACGCAGGAAAGAAAAATCCTTTCCTGCGTGCTTTTGTTATCTTTATTTTACTGCTGATCCTTGGTATCAGTCTTCAGCTCTTAACAACCTGTATTCTTCGTCTGATCGACACTTATAGGCCGGAGCTTCTAATCTCATACCATGAACGGGTACAGCGGTCATTTTCCATCAACAATGGAATCATCCGTATCTGTACAGTCACACTTCTCGCACCGATCGCAGAAGAATTCGCCTTCCGGGGAGTGGCACTGAAGCTGTCTGTCTCTGCATTTCACACGAAGCATGCCGCCCTCTGTGCAATCCTGTTCACAGCATTCTGTTTCGGCTGCTATCATGGAAATGTCGTTCAGTTCTGCTACAGCGTTCCGGCCGGAATCATTCTGGGCTGTCTTGCCGTATGGTCAGGCTCCCTGGTCCCAGGCATGATCCTTCATATAATCTTAAACGCTTCTTCCTATGTGATCGGAAGTATAGCGATCTCCCCCTCTATACTGTGGGGAATCATCGGAATCACCTGTATCCTGACTGCAATTTGCATGACTGCTATATATAATGTGTATAAATAAGGCGGTCTGACTGGCAGTAGGGCTGTATATTGACATTGGCGAAGATTCCGTAATGAAATGCACATTGTCAGTAAATACGGGTGCCTGTTTGAGTCCGAAGGACGAGTTGGCACAGGAGTATTTACGAATAAGACATGTGCATTGAATAGGAATCGTAGCAAGTCAATATACAGCCCTACTGCCAGATAGACCGCCTTATTTATTCTACACTACAAAATATCGTGACAAATGATATACCAGAACCTTCTCATCCGGGTCTTCTTCATAACCGGACAATTTGATCATCTTCTTTAAAACGAACAGGTTGCAGTCACGGATTGCTTTCTGATATTCAAATGTCGGATAGTAGATCAGAAGTTCAATATCTCTTGGCTGTCTCCGTACCGATGCGATGATATTATCCAGTACCTTCTTGAAGGTTGCGCTGGAAAATGGATTGAAGAAATAGAAATAATTGTCTTCATCTCCGATCTCATATGCCTCCGCTTCCACATTCAGGAACTGCATCCGTTCCTCCTGATCAAGGAATTTGCTCTGATAGCTTGCGGCATTTGTCAGAAGTCTGTCATAGACCCTGGCATTGTTCTCGATTCCAACCGTCCGGCAGTAATGTCTGGAATTACAGTAAAAAAGCACTCTGCCAAGTCCACAGCCAAAATCCACAAGCGTATCTTCAGGCTCCATGCTGATCTCATCGAACATCGTCACCAAATCATTATAATATGTAACCTCATAATTATTATCTTCTTCGTTCACCGGAAGACATACATCCATATCTCCAAATGCTGTCTCCGCGATCGTTTCAATCCCCAAAAAGCTATCGAAGGATTTCTCACTACCCATATATATTTATACCCCTTCGTAGTCCGCAGTCACATTCAGACTGCAATCCGTAATATAATCATTGTTAAAATCAATACAGTAACGAATATCAATCCGAATCCCCTTCTCGGACTGCTCCATATGATATTCCTCCG
Organism: Clostridium sp. AF15-41; assembly: GCF_003604095.1. Classification (NCBI taxonomy): domain Bacteria; kingdom Bacillati; phylum Bacillota; class Clostridia; order Eubacteriales; family Clostridiaceae; genus Clostridium; species Clostridium sp. AF15-41. Next base: position 37,407 of record NZ_QTMQ01000019.1, on the reverse strand, counting down.
TACAGATATTCATACAGATCGGTCCGACCGGAGTTACATAATGCACTGAGCTGTTCTTCTCACGGTCAAATAACATAACCGTGTTCACACTGCCACGTTTCGTCAGCTGAAGCGCATGCTCATCGAATCGCAGAAGATTCTTCACCGGTTCTTCCACATCTTCAATGAATTCGTCATATTTGATATAGCGGTTTCCGTTTTTCTCAGAGTATGTTCCCCGCGTCTCAAGCTCCAGAACCTCCGGCTCATCATCCGCTCCGGCAACACTCTGTACACCCGTTACTTTTATCTTTATATCTCTCGTCGTCATAAATTATCTTTCAAATGCCATCTCAATTAAGGTATTTACAAGGGTCTTGATATCATATCCCTCTGCATCCCACAGCATCGGATACATACTGATCGATGTAAATCCCGGCAATGTATTTACTTCATTAAATATTACACGATTGGTGTCTTTCTCAAGGAAGAAATCCACACGGGCAAGTCCAAAGCCGTCAATCGCATTAAAGATACGGATTGCTTCTGCACGGATCTCGTCCTCAGCTTCTTCCGGTATATCCGCACCGATGATCGTCTTGGAATCTGCATTGTTGTATTTTGCATCAAAATCATAGAAATCTGCATCTGCAGCGGCAAGGATCTCGCCAACACCGGATGCCTTTGTATGATTGCCATATCCGAGTACGCCACATTCCAACTCTCTGCCAACGATCGTCTCCTCGACAAGGATCTTAGAATCATGGTTGAGTGCCTCATGCAGACCAGCCTCTAACTCGGCTCTGTCATGTGCCTTTGTAACACCCTTTGATGAACCTGCGGATGATGGCTTTACAAATACCGGATAATTCAACTCGCTCTCTACCCGATCCATCGCAACATCCAGATCATCAAAATCATCTTCTACTACAGGAACGAATTTTGCCTGTGTTACATTGATATGATCAGCAATGATCTTTGTATGGAATTTGTCCATTGCAGCAGCCGATGCAAATACACCACAGCCCACATATGGAATGTCCGCCATCTCAAACAATCCCTGAATCGTACCGTCTTCTCCATATAAACCATGCAAAACAGGGAAAATAACATCTACAGGCTCCGCATAGATTCTGTCGCCATCTTTTATGATAATCTCTTTTGCAGAATCCGGTGAAATCACTGCACGAACCTGACTGTCGTACCAGCTTCCGTCAGCAATACTCTCAATGCTGTCAGCCTTCAGCCATTTTCCATCCTTTGTGATTCCGATCAGTGTCATATCATATTTGTCCGTATCCACCGCTTTGGCAACTGTCTGAACTGAAATGCATGAAACTTCATGTTCCGATGATCTTCCTCCAAAAATAACTACCAGTTTTTTCTTAGCCATATTCCCTTGAGCTCCTTTGAAATATATAATCAAAATATCTCATATCATACCACAACCACCTATATAATTCAAGGATTCCGGGGATTTAGGAGTAGGTTTAGGAGTAGGTGGAAAAGTCAGTCATAATCTTTTCAACGTCACACACAAAGTCTCATAATACCCAGCCGGATAAGCAACGCCATTCAATGTTGCTGCCGGGAGGCTCAAGTATTCAAAGGCTGACCAGGCAGTAACCGGGATGCCGTATTCTTCTGCACTTTCCTCTGCACAGGCATCGATATATTCTTTGCTCAGTATCAGATTCTTTCGCACAATGCTTTTCTCCTGATCGTTATAGTCTGCGCCAAGTTTCTCGGCTATGCCATAAAGTACCGCCTGCTCAACATATGAAGTAAATTCATCCAATTGCTTATCCGATAAATTCTCATTTCCCTCATATCTTATCCGAATCCGGATAACATCTGATGTTTTATTCTGAGCATTCATTTTGCTCTCCACAAGCTCCGCTTTTGAATTTCCTGCTATGTCATCATACATTGCTTCCAGTTCCTGTAACTGCTTCTGTGTTTCATACGCATTTAATGTTGTGCCATCCAGAATCCGAAATGCAGTCTGGATATCATTTGACAGTTCTGTATCCTGACCATCCGAAGGCTCAAGACCATTTACCACCTGCTGGCTCGATCCATCATTCTTACCGTCTGTCTGTGAAGTTTTGTCACTGGTTATTCCGGCATAATTTTCCTCTGTACTGTCATAGGCTATATCTTCATTTTCTTCCGCATATTCGATCAGGTTCATCACCTGCTCTACGCTGTTTTTCGCGCTGTATAATCTTTTCAGTGCTCCCATTTCCACATATAATGTTCCACAAAATAAACCGATCAGGATTCCGGCAACTGCCGCCCTTACTGCTCTACCCATTTCCATAACCTCCATTTTTCTTTATTTACACTAACGAAATATCTATATCTGATATATTTAAATTCCTTTATTATTGAAACAAATTCTGTTTCACACTCTTTATCAATAACTAATACTTTAAACGAATGTCTACTCCCCCAGTGTCGCCAGACACTCTCCTTTGTAATGCGTTGCGATATATTTCCGGATGCTGCCGGACGCTTCACCCTGACAAAGCGAATCGGTGCAGATCACTTCTACATAATTCGTCACAAATTCTTTTATCAGCTCCGGATACATCTGTCGCAGGGTTTCTTCGGAATCCACCACGATATATTCAACATGGCTCAGATCAAGGCTCCGGTCATGCGCCTGATCATATTCAGCCCGTGCCTGCTGCAGGCTCTCCGCAACAACCGGATACTCCCGCTCCTCCGATTCGGCTGCTGACTCCGCTCCCTCCAGACTGTCTGTAACAAATGTGTACTCGTAGCCCCCTTCCGTCTCAGAGATCATAACCACCCGGAGATAGTCTACCGCTTCAATGGATCTGTCCATGCATCCGGACAACATACAGGCGATCAGAACTCCACCGATCACTTCTGCAGCCATCTTTGCAAGCTTCCCCGGATTTGTCCGTTTTCTCCCTGCAAATGCCGGTACAAGAACAGACAAAGGAATATCCACAGCAGCAATGTAGCTCATGAATGCCCGGCCGGCATCCCGTTCTCCAAGGAACCGGTCCATCCACAAAAACAACAGAAACAAAACAACCACACAGCCGCCTCTTATCCACAGGCTTCTTTTCTCTTCCATATCTTCTTCTGCCGAATATTTGTTTTTCTTCTGTGTCTTATCCTCAAATGTATCGTTTTTTTCTTCCATCACTTTTTTATCCATTGCATTATCAGAATCACATCCATGTAACTCTGTACTCTTATCATTCCCGACTGCTCTCATCCCGCCGCTCTTTCTCCATACACAGATGATCTTCCAGATCTCATCCACAAACTGACAAATGAATACAATGTGGATAGCCAGAAGCAAGAGTCCGAAGATTATAAGCAGATAACAGGCGAGTAAACCGAGCCTCGCATTTGCACCTCCGGGGAACATCATCGCACCCACAACATTTAGTATTCCCTTTGAGCCAGCTGTTCTGCCCTGCAAGCCAAGCAACGATATCACAAAACAGGAAGCAACAAGGGCTAACACAACCGGAGCAGATACCGTCCACACCAGCATCCCTCGTCTTCGTTTCTCTACTCTCAGATAAAGATACATGACAAATTCCAGCATACATAACCCTACGATCATCAGATACCCTTTTAGCAAAACCTGACATATCGTGTTACATGCAGATGCCTGCATCTGGAATTCTACATATTCTTTTAATCCGGAAAAATCTGCATTCCAAAATCCACAAATGACAAACAGCACCAATGTGATCCCGATTCCGATCACACTTGCTTCCGCAAATCCGATATAACCACGCAGCCCCTTTCCTGCCATATAGAAAAGTGCCAGTAATACCGGAACAACCAGAATCGTTCCTGCATAATCCGGCAGCATCAGGATCCGGCTCCCCTGTACAAAGAAATAAAGCAAAAAAAGAACCCGAATTACATATCTGATCACATAAATAGACGCAATAGCCACTTTTTTCTTATTATTCCATACTTTTGCACCCGTTATCTCTGTCTTTTCTTTAGCCGGATCTGACATTTTCACTACACCTGAAAGCGCAAGATGTAGTAGCACCACATAAACTAAAGCAAGCATTAGCATCAAAAAAAGTGATAAAATTCCGTTATTTTTTGAAAAATTCGTCATAATCTGTACTATATTCCAGAAAGCAATCGGAAAAATCAGGCAAGTTCCCGTTATAAAAAGCTGTCGAAATGTCACATTTCTATAATCCATATATCAATTCACATCCATTCATCATTACTTTTTGCGAAGCCGCCTGCGTTCTCTGTGGTTCGCCCATGCCGGCCGAAAGACAAATTTTTTGATTGGTTTACGAAGGATAAAATCTTCCATTCCATCCTCTGCATAGCCACAGGTTACAACCGGTGCCATGTATGGAACACCAAAGCTGTTTAGACCGGCAAGATGATAGATCAATAAAAGCATCACCAGAAGGAAGCCATACAGTCCAAAAAATGCTGCCGCCAGTATGGTAAGAAATTTCAAAAGGCGGAACACTGACGCAAAGGCTTCATTTGGAATTGCAAAAGATGCGATTGCCGTCAACGCAACTACGATCACCACGATCGTACTGACAATCCCTGCTTCCACTGCAGCCTGTCCAACGATCAAACCACCAACAACACCGATCGTATTTCCCAGCTGACTCGGCAGACGGATCCCTGCCTCCCGCAACAATTCAAACAACAACTCCATGATCAAAACCTCTAACACGATTGGAAAAGACAACTGATTTCTTGCAACTGCAATCGCATAGAGAAGTTTATCCGGTATCACCTCCCGGTGATAACAGGTAACAGCTATATAGAAGCCCGGCAGCCCCACCGCGATAAATGCCGCTATATAACGAATGATTCTGGCAAAAGTTGCAACCGGCCAACGGTTATAATAATCATCGGCAGTCTGGAATAATGTATTGATCGTCGCCGGCGCGATCAGAACCTCCGGCGAATTGTCAAATACAACTACTACCCTGCCATCTGCCAGTGCTGCTGCCGCTTTATCCGGTCTGGTGGTTGACTGGAATACCGGAAACGGCCGGTACCATTTCTTCTCCATCAGATGTTCTGCCATACCGCTGTCAAATATGGCATCTATCTCATATTCATTCATCCGTTCTTTCACCTGTTCAACCAGCTTCTTCTCTGCAATATCCTCAATATACATGATTCCATACTCGGTTCTGGAACGAACACCGATCGTATTCTGGATCAATTTTAATCTTGTATCTTTGATTCTTCGCCGGATAAGCGCTGTCGATGTACGGATGCTTTCATTAAAACTATCCCGCGGACCACGCATTCCACCCTCGGTAGAACTTTCTTCCACCCCACGTACCGGCAGCTTCTTTGAAGACACAACAAACGCCCGATCTGCATCCGATACAAATACCGCCGTGTCTCCTTTTAATATCGAAAACATCACTTTTTTGAAGTCATTTTCTGCCTTTATATCCGCCGATTGTGTCTCAAATGAATCCATTGCCTCCCATAAGGAACTGCCATGCTCATGCCGCCACTCCCAGGTCACAGGCTTAATGATCGTATCCTCGATCAGGCCATTGTCACATAACCCATCAATGTACACTACATAGATTGCTCCTACCGAAGAGGATGTCTCATCTGCCGATCCGACGGAATCCTCCGCATACACATCCATTCCGGTACGTCTTACTGTAAACCGACGTTCCACGATGTCTCCCCAATCAGCAAACAGTGCCTTTACCCGGCTGATATTTACATCTATGTCTTTTTCGATCCGGCTGTCTGCACTATAAATTCCGCCTTCCATATCTCTCTCTTTCCCCAAACGTTCCACCTCCCGCTGCTCCTATGTACATTTATTTTTTTTACAACTCTGACCGACTTTTCCCCAACCTTATCCCTTCATAATCTAACTTTTACTTGTATTATCTTCTTACTATTTCCAGTATTGCCAGTAACCCTCTGAACTATACATATGACGCAACATTGGATCATGCGAAAATGATCATTACGATTGGATATACTTGCATAAGTCCCAAAAAACTCCTATAGTAATTATATAAAATTATGGAATTGCTCACACATGACGAAACCCGGCAACATTCAATAGCTTCCGTTTCATCAGCGCCATATAGAATTTTAACCGGAAATATAGAAATACCACGACTTCACAAACCACCCAGAAAGGAAACGAAAAAAATGATAAAATCAGATAATATATCCGACAACAAAAAACATACAACAGATCCAATTTATAAATCAGACAACAGAAATGCTACGGCACCCTCAGACGCCAGATTAGAAAACAGGAAACTACGCCTTGCCATCCTCGGCGCAGGCGGTATCGCCCGCAAGATGGCGGAAACCGTCAACCAGATGGAAGAAGTGGAACTCTATGCTGTAGCAAGCAGAACGGAAGAAAAAGCCAGACAGTTTGCAGATACTTACCATGCATCCAAATGGTATGGCTCTTATGAAGAAATGGTTGCCGATGACGGGATCGATCTTGTCTACGTTGCAACTCCGCATTCCCACCATAAAGAGCATACGACGCTGTGTCTGAATCACAACCGGGCTGTTCTGTGCGAAAAAGCATTTGCCGTAAATACAAAAGAAGCCGAAGATATGATCCGGCTTGCAAAAGAAAAGAATATATTACTGGCAGAAGCGATGTGGGTTCGCTATATGCCAATGTCATTTACCTTAAAAGAGATTATAGATTCCGGCGTTATCGGAAAAATAACAGGCCTGACCGCAAATCTTGGTTATTCCCTGATGCAGGTAGAACGCCTGATTCGCCCGGAGCTTGCCGGTGGCGCACTCTTAGATCTTGCACCATATACCTTAAACTTTGCGACCTGGGTGCTTGGCGACAACGTATCTGCGATCCACACAACGATGACTCCACACGAATCAGGCGTAGACAAAACAGAATTTATCAACCTGACATACCCGAATGGTGCGATCGCCGGCTTGTTCACAACTATGGAATCAGCAACCGACCGCCGCGGCGTGATCTACGGAACAAAAGGCTACATCGAGGTTGACAACATCAATAATTACGAAGCATTTCGTATATATGAAAATGACCGCCGACTGGTTCAGACGATCAACTGTCCTGCCCAGATCAGCGGCTATGAATACGAAGTGCTCGCCTGTAAGCGAGCACTTGAAAAAGGTCTGATTGAATGTCCTGAAATGCCGCATGAACATACTTTATATATCATGCGGCTATTTGACGAGATACGAAAGAGCTGGTAGCTAATTTCTATTAGCTATCCTGTTTCTGTTTGATATTCTGTATCACGATCTGCTCCTGATCGTAAATATGCTGATGCATAACTGCTTTTGCCTTCTCTACATCTCCGAGCAATATCGCCTCCGTGATCTCATCATGCTCACGGAGCAGTTTGCCATGATATCCGGTATCCCGCACATATTCCACACGATACCGATATACCTGCTCTCCAAAGTTCTTGGTAAGACTCACAAGTCTTGGATTGTTGCTTAATTCACAGATTGTCTCATGAAAAGCAACATCTGTATCTACGATATCCGGCACACGACCGGAACGGACTGCCTCACGGAAATTCTCACAGGCTTCTCTTAATCTGAGCCTGCCTTCTTCATCAATTCGTTTGCAGGCAAGTTCGACTGCCAGTTCTTCCAGACTCAGGCGGATCTCCAGCGCATCCCGGAGATCCTTCTCCGTGATACGGGCAACCTCTGCACCTTTCCTTGGAACCATCACGACTAAGCCCTCTAATTCCAGCATCCGGATCGCTTCACGCACCGGAGTCCGGCTGACACCCAGACGTTTTGCGAGTGCCACTTCTAATAACCGTTCGCCCGGTTCAAATTCTCCATGTACGATGGCATCCCGCAACGCTTCAAATACAACCTCCCGAAGCGGAAGATACTCATCCATATTTAACTTCAACTCCATAAGTTACCCCATTTCTCTCTATTTCTTCTGCAGAACAACTCCCTCTGTCCTGCCTGATCTTACACATTATATGGCTGTGTGACAAATACCTGCTTTGCCAGCTTTCGGCTGCGGATCGCATCTGCCGCTTTCTCCGCTTTTTCCTTCTCTGTAAATATACCAAATACAGTCGGACCGCTTCCACTCATAAGTGAATTCATTGCACCACATTCTTTCATGCAAGCTTTGATCTCTGCAATAACCGGATACCGTACCTCAGTTACTGTCTCTAGCACATTCTCCATACGTTCCGTGATGCCCTGTAAACTCTGTTCTTCCAGTGCCATCACCATGCCGTCTATATCCGGATGTTTTTCTAATTCATTTGCATGCAGGTTCTCATATACCATCTTCGTCGATACCGCGATCGGCGGTTTTGCAAGTAGGATATAGCAGTCCGGCATCGGTGCAAGTGCCGTCAGCTTCTCGCCGATTCCTTCTGATAATGCAGTTCCTTTCATGATACAGTATGGAACATCCGCACCAAGCTTCACTCCATATTCCATCAGCTTGTGTTTCGGAATCTGAAGATCAAAGATCTTATTCATTCCGATCAGCGCTGCTGCCGCATCAGCACTTCCGCCAGCCATTCCGGCTGCAACCGGAAGCTCTTTCTGAAGGAATACCCGGATTCCACGCGTGATCTGATATTCCTGTTTCAACATCCGACATGCTTTATATACCAGATTATCTTCATTTACCGGAAGCTCGTCCGCATTTGTGCTGAGAACGATCACATCCTCATCCACTGTCTCAAATGTCAATGTGTCATGTAATTTTACCGTCTGCATGATCATCTTTACTTCATGATAACCGTCCGGTCTTCTTCTGAGCACGTCCAGTCCCAGATTTACTTTACCATATGCCTGTAATTCTATCTTCATGTTTCTTATTTCTTCCTCACTGAATATCCGAATTTTCCCAGTTTCTTTCCAAGTTTGAAGTATTCTCCATGGGAATATGCTACCAGTCCAAGCTGGTTAAGCTCGAATTTGCCATTTTCATTCATGTATGCTTCATCCACCTGTACGCCGGTCACCTCCGCCAGGAACATATGATGACTTCCAAGCGGGATCACTTCTTTTACCTTACATTCGATATTGACCGGACTCTCTGCGATACCCGGTGTGGCAACTGTAAGTCCCGGACAGGTATGAAGTCCTGTTGCTTTGAATTTGTCAATATCGCGCCCACTCTTTACGCCACAATAATCGGTCGCAAATGTCAGCTTCTCAGTCACCAGATTGATCACAAATTCTCCACTGGCTTTTATAATATCATAGGAATAGCGTTCCGGTCTAACAGATATTGAAACCATCGCCGGAGAACTGCAGACCGTTCCTGCCCATGCGATCGTGATGATATTCGGCTGTCCGCCTTCCCGCTTACATGTTACCATAACTGCCGGTACCGGGTACAGCATATTTCCCGGTTTCCATAATTGTCTTCCCATCTATAACCTCCTGGTGTTCGACTTTTATTTTCTCAATTCTTATATTTTATACTATTTTCATGTCTTCTGTATACTATCTGGTTGAAAATTTCTGATTAATTCTTCTTTCCGGCTTCGGCTCATCTGCTTGATGTGCCACTCTCTGCTCATTGCTTCCTCCGGAGTCTCTGATTCCTCATAATAAACAAGGACAACAGGGCGCCGGCTTCTGGTATACTTGGCGCCCCCTCGTCCTTCATTATGTGCTTTCATCCGCTTTTCCAGATTATTCGTCCATCCGGTGTAATACGTTCCGTCCTTACATCGGACTATGTAAGTATAGTTGTGTTTTTCTTCTGTCGTACTCATTGTGTTCTTACCCACATGTTTTCTTTTTTATCCAAAGCCGATATTGACTTTCTATGTATCCGGGTATGCCGCCGGAACTTCTCCGGCAGCTTCCCTTGAACTCATTTCTGAATCCATTATAATAAAGCAGACAGATTCCGGTACTTCATCAGTAAGTCTCGCATCTTCATGCGCTCTCATATCCGGCTATGCTTCACATTCCGGCATCTTCCTCTCATTATTCCGTCTGCGCGTTTACTATAATTATACTCATAAACTGTCATTTTGCTACTAAAAAATGAAAGATACACCATTATTATGACGCAAAACCTGTCTGTAGGTTTTTGAATCAAAATGGAAAATACATTACATATTATTTCGCAAGTCGTTTGCACTCTATTTCAACGCAGCGGTACTAAGCTCCTCGCCTATGGCGACTCACTAAGAACCGGCGTTGAAAAAGGCTTGCTACATAATAGTAATGCTATTTCCCATTTTTGCTTTATATATCAATACATAAACAGGTTTTGCTTCATCTTAATAATGTATCTTTTATCTTTCATTTTTGTTCAAAAGCCCACCGGCAGGCCGACTATTTACGCACGCTTCTTTGCTGCTTTTTCTTCTGCGAGTACTTTCTGGAATTCCTGCATATCGGTTGCAATCTCTTTGCTTAACAGAAGCAGACAGATCAGGTTTGGAATCGCCATCAGTGCATTTGCGATATCCGAGAAGTTCCATGCCAGATCCAGCGAAGTCGTCGCACCGATGTATACTACAAGGGAGAATATGATACGATAGATCATGTTGTATTTGTGGGAATGGAACAGGTATTCAAAGGCTTTCTCTCCATGATACTCCCAGCCAAGGATTGTCGAGAATGCAAATAATGCAATACCTATCGTTACCAGCCATGCTCCCGCCTTACCCAGAACTGTCTCAAATGCTTTGATCGTCAGCGCCGATCCTGTATAGGCTTCTTCATAATAATATGTACCATCTTCATCAAAAATATAAGCATTGCAGCCAGAGGTCCATGCACCTGTGATCGCGCCATTCTCATAAACTGCTTCCAGACTATCCGGCTGATGCTGAAGCTTTGCAAATGCTTCACTATCGGAAGCGTCTGCATATGGTGTCAGAACGATGTCCTCTGCTCCACCGGACAAAGTCAATGTTCCATCTTTGTATGTAACGGTATATTCTGTCGTCACCATCTTACCCTTTTCTTCATGTGTCAGAGCCAGTGTATCTTCGGCCTCAGAGGTGATCGCATATGAACCTTCCGTCGTTGTTGATGTCTTGCCGATCACACCGGAGCTTGCGATTACCAGACCAGTGATCGTACATACAACGATCGTATCCCAGAATGTTCCTGTCATGTTGATATATCCCTGACGAACCGGGTTATCTGTTGTAGCTGCTGCTGCGGTGATCGCTGCCGATCCCATACCTGCTTCATTTGAGAAACAACCACGGGCAACACCGAACCGCATTGCATTTGTCATAGATGCAACTACGGTACCAAGCACACCGCCGGATACGGATTTCATGGAAAATGCCATTGTGAAGATCTCATGCAGACCTTCCGGCACATTCGATATATTTCCGATAATTACTATAAGTCCTGCAAGTACATAGAAGATTGCCATAAACGGAACAACGATCGCGGAAATCTTTGATATGGATTTGATACCGCCGATAATGATCATTAAGGCAAGGATCGTAAGGATTACACCGATAATGATCGGATTGATGTGAAAGGTCTCATTCATGGAGGATGCGATCGAGTTCGCCTGTGTCATATTTCCGATACCAAAGGATGCAACAACCGCAAAGAATGCAAACAGCCAACCGAGCACACTTCCGAATCTTTTGTGTTTCAATGCTTTCTTCATCGTATACATCGGTCCACCTGAGATCTCTCCTTTGGCATTTACCTCACGGTATTTGATTGCCAGCATACATTCTGAGAATTTCGATGTGATTCCGAACAACGCCGAGATCCACATCCAGACCAGAGCACCCGGACCACCGGATACCATTGCTGTCGCCACACCTACGATATTTCCGGTTCCGATCGTTGCGGCAAGCGCTGTCGTCAGTGCCGAGAATGGGGATACATCACCGGTTCCTCTGTTCTTTGTTCTTGCTTCTTTACTAAGTGTGCTCTTGATCGCATATCCGAGATTCCTCCACGGCAGGAATCGCGTCCGTATCGTCAGAAAGATACCGGTTCCTACGAGAAGCACCAGCATCACCGGTCCCCACACAAACGAATCAACTGCACTTACAATCTGATTGAGTTTTTCCATACCCATCGCCTCCATATTCATTCATAGTCAATTACACAATATCTACTGTTTGATGTTATATTTGAATGTTTTTGACATTACCAACCAGGGAACGCTTCCGCTCGTTTCTACTCCTTGTTGTGTAATTGGCAACTTCATTAACGAGAAAAAGGTGCAGGGAAGTTGCTATCTCTAGTACTTCCTTGCACCTTTTAATATGTTATCTATAATACAGACGCTTTCCGAAAAAAGCAAGTATAAATTTGCTTTTTTCGGCATCAGTCAACGCCCTGTATTATTTATGCGTTTTTCTTTACACCAAGTGTTACCTTCTCGCCGTTGATGTTCCATTCCTTGGAATAGCCATCTACACTTCCGGTTACCAGTGCATCTGCCATAACGTCAGACTTGATGCTGTCAGCATTTGCATTCATAAGTCCGGTTGCCTTGTCGCTTCCCTCTGCATAGACTGTGATCTTGTCCATTACTTCGAAGCCGGCTTCCTTTCTCATGGTCTGGATCTTGGATACAATCTCTCTGACAAATCCTTCCTCTAAGAGTTCTTCTGTCAGATTTGTGTCAATAACAACTGTTACCGCACCGTCTGCCTCTGTAACGTAGCCTTCGGTCTGTGCGATATCGATCAGCAGATCTTCCTCTGCCAGAGATACCTCTGTGCCGTTTACGTCAAATGTCAGAGCACCCTTTTCCTTCAGCTCTGCCATAGCTGCATTTCCGTCAACGGATGACAGATATGCCTTGATTCCGCCTAACTGCTTGCCGTACTTTGGTCCTACGGTACGAAGCTGCGGCTTGAATGTGTAAGAACTGAAGCTTGCGATATCCTCTGTAAATACTACGTTCTTGATGTTCAGCTCGTCTTTGACGATCGCTTTCTCATCCTCTGTCAGCTCTTTTGCTGCCTTTACATACATGGTTCCGATCGGCTGTCTGTTCTTGATATTTGCAGTATTTCTGGCTGCACGTCCAAGAACAACGATCTTTAAGATCTCATCCATAGCTGCCTCAAGGTCTGTGTCGATCATCTTCTCCTCTACCTTCGGGAACTCGCACAGATGAACAGATAATGGAGCATCCTTATCAATGCTTCTTACCAGATTCTGGTAAATATCCTCTGCCATAAACGGAATCATCGGAGCTGCTGTCATGGAGATTGTAACAAGGGCTGTATACAGTGTCATGTAGGCATTTACCTTATCCTGCTCCATACCCTTTGCCCAGTATCTCTCACGTCCACGACGAACATACCAGTTGGAAAGGTCATCTACGAACTCCTCTAATACTCTGGTTGTCTCAGGGATCTTGTATGCTGCAAGGTTCTCATCAACAGCCTTTACGGTTGAGTTCAGCTTTGATAATAACCATTTATCCATCAGTGACAGCTTCTCGTAATCCAGCTCATGCTCAAGTGGATTGAAGTTGTCGATATTTGCATATAATACATAGAATGCGTAAGTGTTCCATAAGGTTCCGAGGAACTTTCTCTGGCACTCGATAACCGCATCTTCATGGAAACGGTTTGGAAGCCATGGAGCGGAGTTGCTGTAGAAATACCACCGGATCGCATCTGCACCGTATTTGTTCAGTGCATCCATCGGATCTACGGCATTTCCCTTGGACTTACTCATCTTCTGTCCATCCTTATCCTGTACATGTCCGAGGACAATTACATTCTTGAACGGAGCCTTGTCAAATAACAGGGTTGAGATCGCCATCAGAGAATAGAACCATCCTCTTGTCTGGTCAACTGCCTCGCTGATGAAGTCAGCAGGGAAATGCTTCTCGAAGATGTCTGCATTCTCAAACGGATAATGCCACTGTGCAAATGGCATGGAACCTGAATCGAACCAGCAGTCGATAACTTCAGATACTCTGTGCATCTGCTTACCGCACTCCGGACATTTGATCGTTACAGCGTCGATGAACGGACGGTGCAGCTCGATCTCATCCGGGCAGTTGTCGCTCATACTCTTTAATTCTTCGATCGAACCGATCGCATGACGGCATCCGCATTCACATTCCCAGATATTTAACGGAGTTCCCCAATAACGGTTACGGGAAAGTCCCCAATCCTGTACATTCTTTAACCAGTCACCGAAACGTCCCTTACCAATGCTCTCAGGGATCCAGTTTACGGTGTCGTTATTCTTAACCAGCTTATCTCTGACTGCTGTCATCTTGATAAACCAGGTATCTCTTGCGTAGTAGATCAGCGGAGTATCACATCTCCAGCAGTGTGGATATTCATGCTCGAACTTTGGTGCGTCGAACAGAAGTCCTTCTTTGTCAAGGTCAACCAATACCTTTGGATCTGCATCCTTTACGAAGATTCCCGCATAAGGAGTTTCCTCTGTCAGATCACCCTTGCCATCTACGAACTGTACAAATGGAAGATCGTACTTTCTTCCTACATTTGCGTCGTCCTCACCAAATGCAGGTGCGATATGAACGATACCTGTACCATCTGTCATAGTTACATAAGAATCACATGTGATGTAGTGACCCTTCTTATGCTGCTTCTCGCATACAGGCTTTACGCACTCATATAATGGTTCGTACTCTTTGTATTCCAGATCTTTTCCTTTGTATGTCTCCAGAACTTCATATGCAGGTACAGCAGGTGTATCGTCTGTAGCCTCCTTTGCAAGGGAACCGAGTACCTTGTCTGCCAGTGCTTCTGCCAGATAATAGGTATATCCGTCCGCCGCCTTTACTTTGACATAAGTCTCATCCGGATTTACACAGAGGGCTACGTTTGATGGAAGTGTCCAAGGTGTAGTTGTCCATGCAAGGAAATATGCATCTTCGCCGATAACCTTGAATCTTACAACTGCGGAACGTTCCTTTACAGTCTTATAACCCTGTGCTACTTCGTGGCTTGACAGTGGAGTTCCGCAGCGTGGACAATATGGCACGATCTTGAAGCCTTTGTATAAAAGTCCCTGATCCCAGATCTTCTTCAGTGCCCACCACTCGGACTCGATGAAATCATTGTGGTATGTTACATATGGATCATCCATATCTGCCCAGAATCCTACCTTGCCAGAGAATTCTTCCCACATACCTTTGTATTTCCATACGGATTCTTTACATTTCTGAATAAATGGCTCCAGACCGTATTCCTCGATCTGCTCTTTGCCATCGATTCCTAAAAGTTTCTCAACTTCCAACTCTACAGGAAGGCCATGTGTATCCCATCCTGCCTTTCTTACTACGTTATGGCCCTTCATTGTCTGATATCTTGGAATCATATCCTTGATAACTCGTGTAAGCACATGGCCGATATGTGGCTTACCATTTGCTGTTGGAGGTCCATCATAAAATGTGTAAGTCGGAAGATCCTTTGTTTCTTCCACACTCTTCTCAAATACCTGATTTTCTTTCCAGAAATCCAGAACCTTCTGTTCTCTGTCTACGAAATTCAATTTGGTCGATACTTTTTCGTACATGTTGTTCTTCCTTTCTTTTTATTCAATGTATGCAAAATATTATTAGACAAACTTTTCTATAAAGTAAAAAAAGCCGCCGCCGCAAAAAGGACGAAGGCTTAAAGTTCTCGTTATACCACCTATTACTTGCATACTAACATATGTGCTTCCCGTAACGAGGGAATGACGTCAGAGCCTACTGGCTGTCGTTTTCGGTCTGAAGCTTAAGAGTGATCTTCCATCATCTTCTACTCGCACCGGTCTTGCACCATCTCCGGCTCGCTCTGCCTTTCAAACATGATCTACTGTCTCTGTCATCGCTTTTCTTCTTATTTTTATCAACCTTGAGTATAGCAACCATGAGCGTTCTTGTCAAATTATTTTTTATAAAATACCTCTTGACATATTATACTATGCGTCATATAGTATAGTGCATAAGGAGGTATACATATGGATATTCAATTAAAACGCGGTATGCTGGATGTCTGTGTACTGGCTGCGATCAAGGATGAAGATTCTTATGGATATCAGATCATCAAGGACATGAAACCCTTTGTAACGATATCGGAATCTACATTGTATCCGATCCTGCGAAGACTGGAAGCCGGCGCATTCCTCACCGTTCGCTCCGTAGAACACAACGGACGGCTTCGGAAATACTATCATATTACCGATGCGGGCAAAGCACGAATCGAGGAATTCAAAGAAGAATGGAAAGAACTTGAATCTATATATCGTTTTATTATCAGAGAGGAGAATGACAATGACTAAACATGAATATTTGTCGGCGATCCGAGGAAAGATCCGGAAAATGCCGGCAGACGATATTAATAAATTTATGGATTATTATAGTGAAATGATCGATGACCGTATGGAAGATGGTCTGTCGGAGGAAGATGCGGTTGCCGATATGGATGCCCCGGACGATGTCGTTGACCAGATTCTGGCAGATATGCCACTAACGAAACTTGTGAAAGAAAAGATCAAACCATCCCACCGGTTAAAAGCATGGGAGATCATTTTGCTGATTCTTGGCTCTCCTATATGGGCTCCGCTGTTACTGACCGCGATCGTTCTGGTCATTGCCATGGCGGTTGTCATTTTGGCACTTCTCCTGTCCTTCTATGCGATCGTACTCTCGATGGCAGTTGCAGGTATCGGCGGGCTGCTGGGAGTTATTCCATTTTTTGTTACACAGAATGTTCCGGCTGCCCTTTTCATGCTTGGAGCTGCATTTGCCGGAATCGGACTTGCGATCCTGTTCATCGTAGCCGTAAAGCCTGTTACGATCGGCATTTTCAAGCTGTACAAGGCATCCGTCAATGGAATTAAGAGAATGTTTGTAAAGGAGAGATAATTATGAGTAAATCCAAAAAAGCTGTTATTGTTGCTTCTATATTTATAGTGGTCGGCGTCATTATCGCTTTCTTAAGTATTGCAATTAACGGATTTCATTTTCCAAATGGTTCTGTCGACCTGCTCGGTATGAAAGCCTTGCCAGACTATGTAAAGAAAACAGTTCAGATCACAGATGATTTCAACGCCGTTGACATCGCAGGCGAAGCATCTACCGACGTCATGATCAAAAACTCCGACAACGGAACGAATTACATCGAATATTATGATACAGATGGTCTGACCAACCATGCAGAGGTTGTTGACGGCGTGCTCACCTTCCGCTGCGAAGACAAACGTACCCACCATCCGACAATCTCACTCGGATTTGGTCAGGATACTACTACCGTTGTTTATCTGGCAGATAAAGAATACGAATCTATCCAGGTAACCACAGCAAGTGGAGATATCGACTATCTGTATTCTCACAAGACTGATAGCAAGCCAGTGTTTAACGCTTCATATACCAGTCTTAAGACAAACAGCGGTGACATCCATATCGCAGATATCGAAGCTAATACCCTCACAGTCAAAACTACATCGGGTGATATCTCTATCAGCAATGGTTCATTTACAACTAAGCTGGAGCTTCATGCCTCAAGCGGTGATATCCAGTTGAACCGCATAACAACAGATCAGGCAGAATTCTATACCACAAGCGGCTATGTATCAGCCAGTGACATTACTGCTAATACCAGTCTTTCCAGTAATACGACGAGTGGCGATATTGATATGTCCATCACGACCGCTGATGCGATCAGCATTTCTGCTACGAGCGGCGACATTGATCTGGATCTTGCTTCTGACCGAAGCTACAGTTTCTTAGCAGATACACAAAGTGGCGATGTTGATATTCCACATGGCGCAAATTATTCCGAATATGAATGTGGCGTCAGCACGACCAGCGGCGATATCCGCATTAGGCAGGAGTAACCCCCCTGCCCTGTTAAAAGTGCGCTACCCCATTGGTCAGCCAGATTAATTTTCCGGTATGGGATGGATCTCCACACATCATCAGCCAGTCTCCACCGCCATAGCAGAAACAACCAAGGATTCCGCAGATCATGGCTAACGCCAGTGTCTTTGTCTGTACTTTACAATCTTTCATTTCAAATCTTCTCTACTTTAACGTAGAATGGCATTGGTTAGTGTTTGCTAACCAATGCCATTCTAGCATATTATCTTATCCTCATCAAAATGCCGTGAACATACTCAACACGGACACCAGACATATGATAATCCCCAGCCATTTGAGAAACAGTTCTATTTTCCGGTTCACTTTGTTCGTTCCCGGATCGTATACCTTGCGCTGCTCTCTGGAATAGTACATCGGATATTCGCTGCCAACCGGATGCTTCTTCCGGCTCAATTCCTGCGCCAATTGGTAGTTATGCACACTATCATCATAAGGATCATTGTACTGGATCGTAAGGATCGCCTTCCCCGGCGTCAGTGTCTTGGCTCCCGGCACTTCTCCAACTACCTTCCCCGGAATCATCACATCCATGTAATCATTTTCTTTTACCTGTTTCTTCTTCATGCCACTTCCTGTAAAAAGGAGAATGATGCCGGATGCAAATGCAACCAGCCGCTGCACAAGCATCCACCCGGTCGTTCCCGTCATATCCGGTATGACATTTCTCTCCATCAGCTCCTGTGCCATGAAAAATGCTCCAAACAAAACAAGCCCGGCTCCAAATCCTATTATGATATAGATACCTTTTTCCATCTCATCCATAGCTGACAGCTTCGGATGGTTTTCCTTTAACAACTGATCAACCGTTGATCCCGAAGCAATATTGTCCAATAACTGCTTTAATTTCCTACGTCGTTTTTTCAACCGGATAAATTCGTATATCCCCATGATCAACATGCCAATTCCCACAAGAATAATGAACATGATTTTTAACATTCGCATCATTTGTAACTCTCCCCTTGTCGTCCTGTCTGGCAGGACATGATATTCTTTCATTATAATAAATATTGATCTTTTTCTCCATTATATCTTCACTATTTTTTCACTAATTTTCACTATTTTTCCTTATTTTTCATTATGCACTTTCATTAGCTGATTCTGTATAATTGTTACCTTGTACCAGCACATATATAAACTTACAAACTGCACATTTTTAATTTTGAATAAATAAAAAAAGTTTCAACTTGAAGCCGGCTCCATGAATTGACTTTCCTGCGGCAAAACAGTATGCTGATTATAGGAAAATTCGGTTGAATCAGGAGGTGCTGTTCCATGGCAGAAGTCATTGCAAAAGCAACAGATGTAGAAGTGATATACGGTGATAAGCCTGCACTTGATAAAATAAATATGTCCGTGAAAAAGGGCGACATTTATGCTCTGATCGGTAAAAACGGTGCAGGAAAAACGACACTTCTCCGCCTGTTTACCGGACAGAATGCCCCTGATTATGGCATCATCGAACTTTTTGGAAAGAAGGGAACACATGGACTAAATGAAGCCCGGAAAAGAACCGGTGCTATCATCGAAACTCCGGCGTTTTATCCATTTTTCTCTGCGGAACGCAATCTGGAATATTACCGTATCCAACGCGGAATCGACGATCCATCCATTGTTGAAACAGTTCTGAAGGAAACGGGACTCTATGAAGCAAAGGATAAGAAATTCAAAAATTTCTCTCTCGGCATGAAACAGCGTCTGGGAATCGCCCTGTCGCTCATGCACGATCCGGAATTTCTGATCTTAGATGAACCGATCAATGGTCTAGATCCTGCCGGCATCGTCGAGATGCGAAAGCTGATGCTGCGGCTGAACAAAGAGAACGGACTCACAATCATCATTTCCTCCCATATTCTATCCGAGCTTGCAAACATGGCAACCTGTTACGGTTTCATCGACCATGGTCAGATCTTACAGGAAATGTCTGCTGAAGAACTAGAAGCAAAAGAAAAAAGCTATGTAAAGGTGCATACCAGTGACGGTGAAAAAGCTGCTGAAAGTCTTTCAAAAGAGCTCCAACTCGACGCATCCTACAATGAAGATGATGATACCATTTATATTTATTTTGAAAATAACGCGGTTTACCCGACTGAGAAGATCAGCCGTTTCTTATTTGAAAAGGGATACGATCTGTACTCACTGGAGATTGCGAAAACTACACTGGAAGATTTCTTTATTGAACTGTTAGGAGGGACAACGATTGAATAATTTCCTCAAAAGTGAATGTTACAAAGTAAGCCATCGGGCTTATCCATATACCCTGCTCATTATCGGAGCGGTCATTGCTATTTTGATCAACGTATCTGTCTGGTATGCCATCCATGTTATCCGGATCCCATTTACGATTGAAGGTGCAGATATTATGAATGCCGGTCTGTACATGATGGCAACGATCGTCTGGTACTGCATTATTTTCACCACCGATATCGGTTTCTCCGGTGAATGGAGGAATAATACGATGAAGAATATCGTGTCATTCGGAACCAGCCGGAACACAATTTTCTTTGGCAAATGTATCGTGAATACACTATTGCTGCTTATCGGAATCGTTGTGGTATCTGCAGCCTATCTGCTGACGAATTACATCTGTTTTCGTCATGATGGAAGTCTGACCGCTTCGGCATATCAGAATTATTTTCTGCGTTTTGTGATCATGCTTCCTATGATCATCGCCGGACAGACAATGGCATCCTCCCTGTGCATGTTCTTCTCCACAGACCTTCTGTGGTGCGGTATCTATGCTGTAGTCGTTGCCCTGCTGCCAAATGGCATCATGCTTTTCTATGCCATTTTCCCGGAAGTAGAAGCACTCCGTATCATCTACACCAATCTTCCTACCGTCTGCCTGACCGCTGTTGCATGGCAGACACTAACCACCGGCCTGATTGTTCACGCTATGGAGATCGCCGCCGTACTTCTGATCCTGCCAACCGTTATTTCCCTGTTGGTGTTCCAGAGGAAGGAGATAAAATAAAAACAGACACACACCCTACCCTGCGGATACGACATGCATCTGTTCTTATACTTTATATGGATTGTTCTGATTATTCCCCTTCGATCAATGATACAGGATCGACTGGTTTGCCATCTTTGGTAATTGCGAAATACAGATTTGTTCCTTCTTTTGAATAATAACGGCTTGGTTCTGCTACAGTGCCAATGGTGCAGCCGGCATCTACCACCTGACCAACGGATACATTGATATCCTTAAGCTGTCCATACATGACTTCATAGCCATTTCCAAGGGATGCCTTTACCACATTTCCAAATTCCGGTGTGCTTGTGATCTCTGTGATCTTGCATTTGTAAGCGGCTAAAACTTTGTCATTTTCTGCTGCTTCCAATACGATTCCGGCATTGCATTTGTACTGGTTTAATGTCTCGTAGAATACTGTGGTATCCATACTGAATGGAATGATCACATTTCCGTTTAGTGGCCACATAAGAGCTGTACTGCCGTCATAGTTCAGTTCGATCTGTTCTTCCGCCTTGGCAGCATTTGCTCCGGTTTCTACTTCTGAGCTTTTCTCTGTTGTTGCTTCTGTCTTATCCTCTGCTTTGGCGGTACCGCCAAGTGTTTCCTTTACTGCTTCTGTTGTTCCGAGATTGCTTCTGTCTGCGGTTTCTTCTACTGCCTCCGAGCTGACAGCATTTTCATCATCTGACTGGGTTTTCACATTATATAGAGCTACAAGTCCTACAAGTGCCACCATTCCGGCGATCAGGGCAATGTAGAAAATATTTCTCTTAATAACATTCAAAAATTTCTTCATGTTTATCACCTCATGGATATTGTTGCCTGAACTTCCGGATTATATACACAGGCAAATATTTTCCATAAGCTTTTTATTCATCTTATGCATTTTGTCGTATCCTGCCACCAGCGAAATGAAATGATTTGCAAAGCAACCACTTTTGCAATTCCAGCTGTATTTTCAAATATCCTCAATATATTGGTAATCGTCCTTATATGTTTTCGCAGGTGTTTAATATGCCGCTCCATCCGCGATCGAAGTTTCCGGATAATAGTATGCAATGATCTCACGATATGTACTGCCCTGATCGGCTTTCCATCCGGCTCCGTACAACGACATTCCAAGGGATGAGCCTTTACCGATCGAGATGATCCGATATCCCTCCTCGACCTGATCGATATGAAAATTTGTCGTTCCAAGTGACAGGGTCTGTGCAAATGTCTCTCCGGTCACGACCGTCCCGAACACATTTACCTTTCGGACAAATCCTGATTTCGTCGCCTCAAGCACAGTCAGTGCATCCGCATCCACTGCCTGTTCCTCACTCTGTGCTGAACCAGTCGTCGCAGATTCGTTTTTTTCAACATCCACGTCGGTCTGCCCCAGATTCTCTGATCCGTCAAACGCTTCTCCCTCTCCATTCATGCCAAATTCTTTCTTTATACGAAGCGCACTGTAAATCTTTGTCGATGAAAAATCCGGCGACTGGATATCCTGACTGCTGTCAACGGATACCAGATATGGAATCGCAGTACCATATAATTCCTCTGCACTAATAGTTACCCCTATGCTGACTGCATGACTGACAGGAATAATAAGTCTGCCATCATAAACGATAACCTGTCCCATTGTATCCTTCACAGCCTGATATACCATTTCCATATTCTGCTTATATTCTTTCCCCCATTTTTGCTTTAATTCATCTTTCTCCACACGGATCTCTTTCAGATCTCCCTCATTGATGATCTTGCCTCCGCCATTTGCAGTGTCCGCCTGATCGTTCATTTCATAATAGATCGCAGTCCGGGTCAGAACTGCCATCGTCTTTGTCATCTCCACATTCCACGACGGGTCATATATCCCGGCAAGGACATACAAAATATATTCTTCACAGTCGATCAGCCTGTAGTTCTCATTTTGCAGGATACACACATCCCGGCTGCTACTAAGTGCCGCGATCCGGGCATCCGACACATCCCGATAACGCACAAAAAGCCTGGTTCCCACATATGGAATTGCAAATGCTAACAAAACCATGGTGAACCAGGCTAGAATCCTGTTATTTTTCTTCATACCATCACATCCTGTCCTGTCATCATTCCGGAAAAATCCGATTCGCTTCATACGATTTTCCTGTATTATTTATTCTATGATGCACAGGTGCAAAATATGATTGATTCATTATACAAACAGGCCATCCGGCTGTCTGCCGATATTACTGTTTATCTCATATACATGATCACTATGCTTTCTTGCCAAGAGCTTTCTTTCTCGCAAGATATTTCTTCTTGATATACTTTCCTGCTGTGGATAAGTCACCTGACTTCCAGCCGGAGGTTTTCTTTGTTGATGGTTTAAGCAAAGATGCCGACTCGTTCTTATTACTGAGGCTCCAACAGAAATAACTGATGTTATATTTGTTGAGCAGCTTCATCCATTTGTCTGCGGATGCCTTGTTAATGGCTCCGTCGCCACTGGCTGGTGACAGACCAAACTCAGATACAATGATCGGAAGCTTCTTCTTTCTTGCATAAGCAACCTTTGCCGGAAGATATTCATTGTGCGCCCACTCACTTGCGTAGAAATGCAGGGAGTACATGATATTCTTATATCCCTTGATCGGGCTGTCTGCAACTTCATTTGACGTTCCATCCGTTCCAAGCTGTGACCAGGTTGGTGTTCCCACGATAATAACTGCTTTCTTGTCGTATTTGCGGATCGTTTTGATAATGTCTGTCGCATAGGATTTGATCTCTTTCCAGCTACAGCCATTTGGCTCATTGCAGATCTCATAAATAACATTTTTATTGTTCTTATATTTCTTTGCCATCGTGGTAAAGAATTTCTTCGCCTGTGACTTGTTCTTATTCGGGTTTCCGTCACTTAAGATATGCCAGTCGATGATCGCATACATACCAAGATCAGTCGCATACCCGACACCTTTATCCACCAGTTTCCGAAGCTTTGCCTGACTGCCGCCACTGCAATAGCCATTGTATTCTTCGGTATACATTGCCAACCGGATCGCATTCACGCCCCAGTCATCACGAAGCGTCTTGAATGCTTTCTTATTCACATATGGCGATCCGACATCCCAGTTGATTCCATGTGTGCTGATACCGCGAAGCTGGAATTTATTTCCCTTACTGTCGACCAGGTCTGCTCCCTTTACAGACAGTCTTCCATGCTTTGCAACCGGTGTTGTAGCTGCCGCTTCCGCCGTTCCATTTCCATCAAATACACAGATTGTAAACAGCATAACAACTGCCATGATCCATGCAATCAGACGTTTTCCCTTTCTCATACGCTCTCCTCCTGTTTTTGCATTTTTCTGTATTTATAGTACCCTACTTTTTCTTTTCTGCCAAGAACCCATGGATCATTTTTTACCGGATTTTATCATTATTTTTACCTTGTTTTTCTTGACAAATAGGTGCGCCCATACTATTATGAGAGCGTATTCAAGATTAACTATGTAATCGCTTTTAAGCGGACGTATGGATTAAGGTTTTAATCGTATTTCTCTCATAAATGATGCACGTTTTCATTGGGTACAAGCAAGAAATATATAAGGAGGTACCCACATGAACAACGGTACAGTAAAATGGTTTAACGCAGAAAAAGGTTATGGATTTATCTCAAACAATGACGGAAGCGGAGATGTATTCGTTCATTTCTCAGCTATCCAGGGTGAAGGATATAAGACACTTGTTGAAGGTCAGCAGGTTACATTCGACACAGAGGAAGATCCTAAGGGTGGTTCAAGAACAAGAGCTACTAACGTTGTAATCGTTAAATAATTTTCTACTTTGAATAAAAAGGCTGAGGCTCTATATAATTTATTCCGCAGAACACTTTCGTTCGAACAGGTCTGCTTCATAAATTATATAGAGCCTCAGTCTTTTATTAAGTTTTTCTTTTATTATTTCTCTAAGATATCGATATCTAACATTTACAGATCAAGGCTATTTTCATTTTGATATTTTAGGGACATTGTGCCCTTCTTTTTCAACAGAAAACCTAAAATTAAACATAACAAAACACAGGGATTGCCCCTGCACAGACTATAAGCCCCATTATAATATGACATCAGTGAAGGTTTCGTCGTGAAATGCATATTGCCAGTAAATACGAGCGCTTGTCTGAGCCAACGTTTAGTTGGCGAGTTAGCGCAGGAGTATTTACGAATCAGGCATATGCATTGAACAGAAACCGCAGCGAGTCATTTATAATGGGGCTTATGGTCTGTGCAGGGGCAATCCCTGTGTTTTATATTTAAATTAAGCTTTTATTATTTCTCTAAGATATCATAGATCAGATCCATGATCTTGTCGCCTGCTTCTGCGGACATCTTCTGAGCCTCATCATATGAACTGCCCTTGATTCCATAGTAGAACTTGATCTTTGGCTCTGTACCGGATGGTCTTACTGCAAGCCATGCATCATTCTCTAATTCATAGTAGAGAACATTTGAGTTCGGCATACCGGTCTTAACAGTTTCGCCAGTCTCAAGGTTCTTGATCGTCTCCAGACGGTAGTCACGAACAACCTTTGTCTTATATCCGGCGATCTCTGCCGGTGTATTATCACGAAGTACATTCATGATGTGTCCAATCTTCTTGGAACCTTCTACACCCTTCAGAGTTACAGTCTTGATATCATCTACATAGTAGCCGTATTTCTCATACATATCCATCATAACATCCCATAAAGTCTTACCCTGTCCTTTATAGAATGCAGCAGCTTCGCAAAGTGCCATTGTTGCTACGATGGCATCCTTATCTCTTGCATGTGTTCCGATCAGACAGCCGTAGCTCTCTTCGAAACCAAAGAGGTAAGTTCCCTTTCCTTCCTGCTCGAAACGTAAGATCTCACGTCCGATGTTCTTGAAACCTGTGAAGCACTCGATCAGGTCTGTATTGTAATATTTTGCGATCGCATCAACCATATTTGTTGTAACGATCGTCTTAATGATCGCACCGTCCTCTGGCAGTTTGCCATCGCGTGCTTTCATCTGACTTACTTCATATTCACACAGAAGGCTTCCTGACATGTTACCGGTAAATACCTTATATTCGCCTGTCTTGGAATCCTTTGCATATACACCAAGTCTGTCTGCATCCGGGTCAGTTGCAAGAACGAGGTCTGCATCTACTTTCTTTGCAAGATCAAGAGCAAGGGCAAATGCTTCCTTTGCTTCCGGATTTGGGTAATCAACTGTTGGGAAGTTACCATCTGGAAGTTCCTGTTCCGGAACAACATATACATTTTCAAATCCAAGATCAGAAAGAATTCTTCTTGCAGGAATATTTCCGGTACCATGAAGTGGGGTATATACGATCTTCAGATCCTTACCATATTTATCAATAGCATCCTGATGAAGAACCAGCTTCTTCAGTTCGCCCATATATGCATCATCAACTTCTGCACCGATCGTTACCAAAAGTCCTGCTTTGATCGCATCGATCATTTCCATTGTCTTGGTATCTGCAAAATCTGTAATGGCCTTAACCTCTGCCATGATTCCTGTATCATGTGGAGGTGTGATCTGCGCACCGTCTTCCCAGTATACTTTATAACCATTATACTCCGGTGGATTGTGGCTGGCTGTTACATTAATACCTGCTACACAGTCCAGATAGCGAACTGCAAATGACAGCTCCGGTGTCGGACGTAAAGACTCGAATCTGTATGCCTTGATTCCATTTGCTGCAAGACATAATGCTGCTTCCATGGAAAACTCCGGTGACATTCTTCTGGAATCATATGCAATAGCAACACCCTTATCCTGTTTGCCCTGCTTGATGATATAATTTGCAAGACCCTGTGTTGCTTTACGGACAACGTACTTGTTCATTCTGTTTGTTCCGGCACCGATAATACCACGAAGTCCGGCAGTACCAAATACCAGATCACAGTAGAATCTTTCTTCTATCTCTTTTGGATCATCCTTGATTGAAAGAAGTTCATCCTTGGTCTCCTGACCAAATAACGGATTGTTGACCCACTGCTCATATACTTCCATATAATTGCGTTCGCTCATTTTAATATTTCCTCCTGTGCGTTCCTTTAAAACATTACACTTAATATATTTCCTAAATCCCAAAGTTAGATTTTCTCACACATGACATTATACATTCAAATTCCTAACTTGTGAACCCATAATGATTGCAAAAATCACTTAAAAATTTCTGCTTTTCTTGTTCATCTGTTATAAGTTTACTGAGTTTTTCAAGATTTGCAGGGGAAATCCAGCATTTTCTGGAGTTCATATAACGATTGCTGACCTTCCAGAACTTCTCCGGATAACTATATAATATGTAGATATATCGATAATCTTCTCCGGTAAGCGGCAGAATACGATCGTATTCTTCTATGATCTTCACCGCCATATTGAAGTTATAATTATTCTTTTCCATGACCTTCCGGATGAACTGATATAAGTCGATCAACTGATATCCGACATGAAACCGGTCGAAATTCACAGTCGCCAGATACCCCCCGCAAAATAACACACTATGGTAATTATATGCTCCATGGCAATATCCGATATGCCCGGCAATATTTGTCCGGTCGCAGGCATCCATCATCGCCTGGCAGTCGATTGCCTGTCTGTAAAATGCGTCATACGCTTCTATATATAAGAGCTCAAAATCATTCTTCGTCGGACGCTTTGAGATAAAGCTCCGGATTTTTTTCATTTCCTGCGTTTTTCGTCTGAAGTTGCCCGGCTCACGGTACGCATACGTTCTCCCCTCTTTTGCATACAGCTCACGCCCCCGGATATGAAATATCGCAAGATTTGCAGCCGCCTGATTCAGATCGCAGATACTTCCGGGATTACATTCCCGTCCCTCAAAATATTCCCGCATCACATATGGATTCCCGTAGCGGTCGCAGGTGATCAGCTCTCCTTCCCGGTTCGGCACGCAACGGTCAATATGGTGAAATCCTGTCTCATACAGATTTTCCTTAAATTCCCGTTCCTGCTCCAGCCGCTCCTCGCTGCCGTCAAATGGAGATATCTGCCTGATTCCCTGATCCGTTTTCAGGATCATAGATCCCCGGCCTCTGACGGCACCCAGTATTTCCATGTCATATGCTTCGTAGACTTCACTCATTTTCTCAGACAAAAAATCCCCTCCTTGAATTGTCTTCATACTTTGTATGAATCGGAAATCCCGATAAGTAATTGTATGAGGGAACCTTCAAATTCATTCTTAATTTCTGCCCAGAAAATTTGCGCACTTTCTATAATCCACGTATTATATTCAAATAGTCTTGTCTGCCATCCACTACCGCATATACAATAACCGTTTTCTTCTCTTCATTAATTTTATAAAAAACCAGATCCTTTTTTAGTATAAGGACTTTATATCCTTGTCGTTTAAGAACAAGGTATCTTGGATCTGTTCCAATATATGGATCATTTCCAAGTTCAAGAATTTTTTTCTCTATATAATCAAGTTGTTCCAAAGCTACTTCATTGCCAAAATTCTGAGCTATATATAAAATTATTTTTCTGATCCCTGCATCCGCAGTATCAGTTCGTATTACCTCATATTCCATACTTAGCCCTCCTGAAGCATTCTACGCAAATCATCAAATGTTTCAGTTATCGGTGCAACACGATTATTTTTTATATCATCCTCTGCCTCAGCTAATATTTCAAGTAACTCTATACGAGCTTTCATATTTTTATATTCTTCATATGAGAGGGCTACCATATCACCTCTGCCATTTACTGTAATAATTACCGCTTCTTTATTTTCCTTACATTGTTTTGAAATATCATTATAATGGTTTCTTAAATCAGCCGATGGTCTGATTGATTCCTTTAATGTTAACATAAAAACCACCTCCGTTTATATTATATGCAAATTATATCATAATATGTCTATTTGTCCAATGTGTTTTACTGCCTGCAGGATTTCTTCGTTTCTTCGTTTTCCGAAATCGAACAAACCCATACGAATATACAGCAATGATAAATCCGTAGATCAATAAGAGCGGAATACTCAATGATCTCTTTCCATTTATAACTTGGGATCAACGGAATCTGGTGTGCCATCAGTGCTGCTGAGCTAATAACCCTTATTATCACTGTGACCCTCCTGATGAAAAATAAGAGCAAATACGGATATTAATCCGCTGTCCACTCCTTTAACGCTGCGGACAGTCTGCGGTCAATATCTTTTCTGGTTGCCTCACATTCCTTTGGATAATCTTTTGCAGCCTTAAAAACAAATTTCAATACA
The DNA here is from genome assembly GCF_003604095.1 of Clostridium sp. AF15-41. Lineage (NCBI taxonomy): Bacteria > Bacillati > Bacillota > Clostridia > Eubacteriales > Clostridiaceae > Clostridium > Clostridium sp. AF15-41. The sequence continues at coordinate 8,329 of NZ_QTMQ01000019.1, read as the reverse complement.
AATTTGAGTCCAACCGGAAGTGCGATCCGAAGCAAAGTTTCCGGCAATACAAAGTGAGTACCATGTTCATAAACAAGAGCATCGTATTCACATGTATGTGGATGTTCCTTCAAACGCTGATCCATACGGCGGACATATTTGCCAGCCTCCCAGAAGCTGTCATCATCCGCACCGATCAGGAATAAGCGGCCTTTTATATTCTCAACCTTTACCATTTCTTCCTCTGTATGCGGTCTTGCCTTTTCCGAATCTATAAACAAGCAGGTCGACCGTGTGATATCACCGGAGCCTTTTGTTTCTTCCTCAATCTTCTGCCAATACACCGGATGTTCATAGACAAATGGCATATAAGGCAGCGGCTTTCCCTGCCATGAAAGTGTGGATGCATTCGATATCGGCCATTCCTTACAGCCATCCTTTTCTCCCTGTTCAAATCCCTGCCATACAAAATCACTGGCAGTAAGCCCAATCGTCATCGTAATATCCGGGAAATAAGATGCTGCAACGATCGCATCCATTCCGGCCGTGCTCATCCCCATAATACCGATTTTCCGGTTTCCATGATCCTGTAACCACTTTATTGCGGTCTGAATTCTTTCCAGCGGATTGTTGACATGACTGTAATTTTTTCTGCCCGGAGATACACACATAACATTTACACCCTGTCTGTGAAGCCATTTTGCTCCACATTTCGCCATATAATCATTCGGATCATCCCCAAATAATCCGATCACGGCACAATCCGCCCCTTTGGAATTTTCGTAATACGTTCCATAAAATCCATCTTTTTCGTTTTCAAAAAATTGTTTTTTCATGTTATTCTCCTACCTCTAACACAAGTTAGTATGTTCTAACATCCATGGACAGTATACTCTAAATGACTGCCAGATTCCACACTTTCTTACATTTTCTTATCATATTCATCTGCAATACAATATCGGCAGATCAGATCCGTAAGCTCATCGATGACTTTTTCTTTATCATAGTCATTTCCATAGAAGGTCACCTCATGCACAACGGACTCCAACGCACATTGAAGGATCAGGGATGTGGTCTTTAGATCAGAGATTCTGAGCATTTTTTTATTTGTCTCAAGCAGTGAGAAAAATGTCCGAAATGCACCCGCGCGCGCCCTTGCTTCCAGTTCGTGCAAGTCATCATACTGCAGGGACAAGGCGGATATCTCCTTCTGGAATGCTGTCATGTATTCATGATTATGTAGGATCAGAGCAACGTATTTTCTGACAAATTCTCGCGGAGATGTGAACCCGGACACATCCATGATCGTGATCTCCTGCAAAGATTCATTATAAAGATCCGTGATCAATTCCTCATATAACGACTTCTTATCAACAAAATAACTGTAAAATGTGCCGATCGACACATTTGCTTTCTTTGCAATCTCGTTGCTGCTGGTATTATGAAACCCTTTTGTCGAGAACAGCTCGACCGCCGCTTTCTTCAGTGCTTCCTTTTTCTCAATGCTTCTTTTCTGTTTTGGGATACGAATTTCTTCCGGCATGTGTTACTCCTTTATGTAAAAAACAATTCCATTCATATAGTTTTACTGTTTCCAGTATAAGCATATAAAAAAATAAAGTCAATAAAACATGAGTATATACTCACATTTCTATTGACAGCAAAATCCCGGCGTGATATTCTACAGCCATACATAATATGAGTTATAACTCGCATTTTATTAATATAATATTATGTGTTTGCAGAGATATTACTTTTTAGAATACATTGAACGAACGATATGTGAAGTAAAAAACAGCAAACTTTCAGATTATGGAAAATCATGCTGACTTTTCAAACATATTGAAAGGAAATTTTGGAGGTAAAACATGATAAAGATTGAGAATTGGTCAACAGAAGATATAGAAAAATACGGCAGACTGATCGGGGAAGCATTTGCCGCATCTCCCGGAATCGCAGAGACAATTCCACATGATGACCTCGTCAAATCTTTCGAAATCATTACTGAATTCTATTACCGGATGGGTACGTTATATACAACCTCCGAAAAATATGAAGGCTTCCTCGCATACTGGGATAAGAATACCAGACAGCCCCTCGGACCTGCTCTGCATATGATCCGGAGAATGCTGCGCGAGATACCATTTAAATCATTATTAAATATCGCAACCGGATCAAACGAGCAATATAAGAAATTATACCGCAAAGAAAAAGATTATATCGCCGTCTCGATGGTAGTCGTCTTACAGGCTTATCAGGGACAGGGCTTCATGAAGAAGGTTCTGGAGCTGCCATTTGCAGAAGCCGCCAAACGTGGCTGCCCCTGCATTCTTGACACCGACAACATCCAAAAGGTTGTCAAATACGAACATTGCGGCATGACGAAAACTGCCGAGAAGAAGATGGCACATGATATTACTCTATATACCATGGCATATCTTCCTACATCCGCATAAATCCTGACATCATACAACCGCCTGCCGCACCGGCTTCCATCACCTGTGGCAGGCGTTCTTCATTGATTCCACCGATCGCATATACCGGGACCGGACAATTCGCACAGATCTCACGAACAAATTCCAGCCCTCTGCCCTTCAACCCTTTCTTACATTCTGTCTCAAATATCGTTCCAAGCACAATCTGTGTCGCTCCGCTCTTAACTGCAAGCTCGACATCCTCCATGCTGTGACAGGACACACTGATCTCTTTAAAATTCGTTGTCAGCACATCACGCTGAACATCCGGCAAATCCTGCAACACAGGAATCGACAAATGAATATTCTCACAGCCAAGTCGTTCTGCAATCTCCATTCTGGAATGCAGAAAGACAGGTATGCCTGCCGTTTTGTATATTTCTAAAACCTTCGCTGCAAGCTTCTCATATTCTGCATCCGGCAGGTCTTTTTCCCGCAGGATCAATGCATGCGGATGCACCTGCGAAACCTTTTGAAGCTGCTCCAGAAATTCTCCGTTTACCAGCGCGCGATTGGTGATCACGATCGCATGCTCATAACATTTACACATAGATATAATCGTTTAAGACCGGCTGTAAGCCGCCCTTCTCCATATCCTGATACATGGACGTAAAGGAACGATCATCGTTGATCTCGAACTGCTCATCTCCTACATCCGCATCTTCCTTTCCTTCGTATTTCTCCTCATGATCACCGATTCCGGTCGATACTCCGGCAGAAACCTTTGTTGCACAGATCTTCGTAATTCCGTTTCGGAATGTTGCGCTCTCACGGCTCGATACCGTGATTCCGACAAATGGCAAGAACATCCGATATGCACAGAGCACCTGACAGAGCTCCTTCTCACCTACATCCCTTGGATTGATCTTCTCATTATTCACGATCGGACGCAGACGCGGACAGCTCAATGATAATTCTGCATGTGGGTATTTGCGGTTGATATAATAGACATGAAGTGCCGTTGCCAGTGCATCCTTTCTGAAATCATCTAGTCCCAGAAGTGCCGAGAATCCGGCTCCACGCATACCGCCCATCAATGCACGCTCCTGCGCATCAAAACGATATGGCCAGACGCGCTTATGTCCCATCAGATGCAAGGTCTCGTATTTGTCCGTGTTGTATGTCTCCTGAAAAACAGTCACATAATCAACACCACATTCATGCAGATATTTGTATTCATCCACATTTACCGGGTAGATCTCGATTCCGATATTCTTAAAATATTTTCTTGCGATCTTCACCGCTTCCCCGATATATGTAACATCCGAATATGCCCGGCTCTCGCCTGTCAGGATCAGAATTTCTTCCATGCCGGTATGCGCAATAACCTGCATCTCATGCTCGATCTCCTCCATCGTCAGCTTCTTCCGGCGGATGTTGTTATAACAGTTGAAGCCACAGTAAATGCAGTAGTTCTGGCAATAGTTTGCAATATAAAGCGGTGTGAAGATATAGACCGTATTTCCAAAATGATTCTTCGTGATCTCCTCTGCTTTCCTTGCCATCTGTTCCAGATACGGTGCTGCTGCCGGTGACAGCAATGCCTTAAAGTCCTCGATCGTACAGCTCTCATGTGACAGCGCACGTTCTACATCTGCCGCAGTATAGGAATCATAGTCATATGCATCCATAGCCGCAAGTACTTTGTCCTTGATATCCGAATCGATCACCTGCATGCCTTCCATATATTCCATATGATTTGTCCGGAACGATGCATCCTGTTCCAGACGATGCTTGCGCGCTAGCGCTTCCTGTGGAAGCTTGTCACTGTCAACAAAATATACCTGATTTTCTTCATTCATTTCCGACTGCCCCCTAACGCAAGAAACCTGTCAAAGGATCCGATGCACTTCCGCCTCTTGCAAGTACACGTCCCATTCCGGTCAGGTATGCTTTTCTTCCGGCTTCGATTGCAAGCTTAAATGCTGCCGCCATCTCCGGTACATTACCTGCTGTTGCAATGGCTGTATTTGCCATGATCGCAGCCGCACCCATTTCCATCGCTTCACATGCCTGAGATGGTTTTCCGATGCCGGCATCCACGATGATCGGCAGGTCGATCTCATCGATCAATACCTGGATCATAGCCTTTGTCGCAAGCCCCTTATTACTTCCAATTGGAGCTGCAAGCGGCATAACAGCAGCCGCACCTGCATTCTGAAGATCCCTTGCTACATTTAAATCCGGATTCATATATGGCAGTACCACGAAGCCTTCCTTTGCAAGGATCTCGGTTGCTTTCACAGTCTCATAATTATCCGGAAAAAGGTATTTTGCATCACGCATGATCTCTACCTTTACAAAATTACCACAGCCCATTGCCCGGCTAAGTCTTGCGATGCGGACAGCCTCTTCGGCATTTCTTGCACCGGAAGTATTCGGAAGCAGGGTAACTCCTTCCGGAATATAGTCCAGAATATTCTCACTTTCCTGTGTATTTGCACGTCGTAATGCAAGGGTGATAATCTCTGCCCCTCCCTGTTCGACTGCTGCCTTGATCAGATTCAGGTTGTATTTGCCTGATCCTAAAATGAAACGGCTCTTGAATTCCTTGCCGCCTAAAATGAATTTATCTTCCATGTTGTCTCCTTTTCAATATAAATTAAGTATTAGAAGAAATATGCTATCATGCTTGAACACCTTGACATTACCAACCAAGGGACGCTTCCGCTCGTTGAGTCCTGCAGCGGTACTAAGATGCCCCTTATGCGCCATCAAGTACCGGCGGACTCAAATGCCCTTGTTTTGGTATATCAAGGCATCCGAGTATCATGTAATCTCCAATTTTCTCTAACATTTATTTCTCCATTATCAATTGTAATACTTTGTTTGCTTCATGAGCTGCGCAGGCAGCTACCCGCGGAGCGATGAGTCCTATACCGTCGCCGACATCAGTGCTCTGATCTCCGCACACATACAGGCGGCGCATCATCTGGCGCGTTTTTATCGCATTCGTATCTACATACCCTGCCATTCCATTTCCTGATACAACAGTTGCATCCGGACACTGCATCAGTAGTTCACGCACCAGCATTGCCTTCTGATCCGGTTTGTCAAATGCTTCACATACGATAGGATATTCACCGAATAACTCCTTTACATTGTCCGGGGTTACTTTCGTCTGCACTGTCTCATACGTCAGATATGGATTGATCTGATACAGGGTTTCGAGCAGGGCTTCCGTCTTCGGCTTCCCGAGCTGGGATATAAAGTACATCTGACGATTGAGATTTGTCACATCCACCACATCGAAATCCACCAGAAGCAAATGTCCGACGCCGCTTCTTGCAAGCATGACTGCAATATTTGACCCCAGTCCACCGATACCTGCAACAGCCACCTTCGCCGCACGTAACTTTACCTGCATCTCTTTCGGAAATCTTGCATCAAATGCACGATCCAGTTCTTCCTGTGAGATCAGCTCCTGCATTTTCTTCTGCATCTCTGTCATGTCTCAACCTCCACCAACAAATCGTAATACTTCGATCACATCTTCATCCTGAATGATCGTATTGCCAAGTTCATCTTTTGGAATAATGTCGAGATTCCGTTCTACAACGACACGTTCCGGCTCAAATCCGGCTTCCTTCAAATATTCCAGAAGATTCTTACCGGCAATCTCTTTTTCTTCACCATTGATTTTTACCATGTATGTTCTCCTATCTTTCATAATTACACATTTTCTGCACTACAGGACAAATGCCCTGTAACACAAAAAGGCACCGGATCATACAACCATAACGGTATGATCCGGCGCCTGTTATCTTCCTTGTGAAAAGTGGTGCCCCCAGTTCACAAATATTCATATGAAATTATATTACCTTATGCAGGGTATTTGTGCAAGGACTTATTCATCTCACTATTGCAAACCGGAGTTTATTAAAGACGATTACCACTCATCTACTTCTATAAGTTTTTCCTGCAATGTCTCCTCAAGATCTGTAAAAGCTGGAATAAAACTATCTCGTATAAACACGATCAATTCATCAATTTCTTCCTCGTTATATATATGAATTGATGTATTTCTTTTTTTCAACATCAGCAGCCAAACAGATGAGTCGTTCACAAATCCGACTTTATACCCGACCTGTAATATTTCTCTTGGCGAACCTGTTTCCGCTCCTTCTACTCCATGCATTCTCAGCACTTCCTGCAATGCTTTCCAGGCAAGTTCAAAAGTCAGATTAAACTGCCCAACAACACCCATTCGATATATATCATTGCTGTCTGCAAGTTCAAAATCTGCTTGCTTTAATATATCAAGGCAATTTGCAAAATTATCTAGTTTTTTCATATATAACAACCCCATCCCTTTCAATTTCTTTTTTTAATTCTTCCGTAACCCTTGAATTCATATCAACCACATCAAAAGAAAGGAGCGAATGGATGTTTTCTTTTATATTCCAATAAAAAGAATCAAAATCCCCACCGTACACAGCTAAATCCACATCACTTCTCTCTGTATGATCTCCTCTTGCCCGAGATCCAAACAAAACTATTTTTATAATTGAATTTTCTTTTGCAAACGCTGTAATTTCCTTTATAACTCTATCCGGAAGATTATATGCCATTTGTCTCCCTCCATAACGGATAATTCTTCTCTCAGTTTACCACAGCATATTTTATTTTTCTATAGGCATATTCATACAGTATCATGAGGATTTTTTAAGGATATATTTTTGAATATTTTCATCCTACATCTTAAAAATCTGCTTTGCCTTGCCATTTGTAAATTGTATAACCGGTCCTGAGATTATAACTGTGATGATCGTACATACTCCAAACTTCCCTCCCATAAGCACGCCTGTCACGACCATTAAAATATCTAATATCATACGAACGATCTTAACCTGCCAGTTATTTTTCTCTGCCAATGCAAAAGTTACTGCTTCATAAGAACCTCTGCCAAGAGATGCAGATGCATACAGACCTGTTCCAACTGCAAATAAGACCACACCTGCCAGCATAATGAAGAAATTTATCCACATGTATTTGCTGTATATATGGCATTTTGCAAATACATCCACACACCCACTGTACACAACCTGATATAAAAATGTTCCTATATGAATCTGCGATCTGTCATAAATAGCCGCAAATAAGATCATCACAACAGCTACAACAAATGAAGCCATTCCGATACTTATATGAAATGTTTCTGAAATACCCTGCCACAAAACTGCAAGTGTTGCGCCTCCAAATCCCGCATACAAGGCAAGTGTGATTCCATAAGCTGCAATAACAGAACCTACTATAATTATCACTATTTTTTTCAACCAATTCTTTGATGACATCATGTTCTTCCTCCATCTTCTGTAATTACATAAATAAAAAAGACTATAGAGCATACTGTTATGTTCAGAAACAGCAAAATCTATAGTCTTCTTTAACGCCGAGACAAGCATTTATATTGTTCTATATATACTGCATTGTATTGTTTTTGTCAATTTCCTTACTTCTTTATCATTCCAATTTATTTTTCACTTGACTATAATTTCATTTTTTTGCTAAATACGAAAGTTGCAAAAGACAAGTGCACAAATGAAATCCAGAATGAAGATGCGCAGATCGTTGAGAATGCAATGTATTAAATTCTGGTCACATGGAAATTACAGCAGTCATCCCCCTGTGCCAGCGTCTTCGTCCGATGTAACTGCCCGCCTTCATTCCGGTAATTCCGCTCATCCATATTGCACAGACACGGAACAAATTCAAAACAGTTTTCCCTCTTACCGAGCTTACAGATACCACATTCCGTATATGTATTATAGAATTCATCGATTCCCTTTTCGTAATGGAATTTCCAGTCAAGCTCATATTTTGATGCCTGGCTTGCTATACTGTAGGATTACAATACATGTGTTACAACTGAATAT
>NZ_QTMQ01000018.1:49588-50026 GCF_003604095.1 Clostridium sp. AF15-41 | reverse complement strand
GACATCCGCTCACCGGGGAATGTATATGGGATTTTTTGAATTTCGACATTTGCGATTGAACCGTCTTCTAATTGAACAATGATATCCAGAAGTAGGAGAGAGGTTGATGGCAGCATACTGTCTTCATTTGACAGGATACACTTCACGGTTACATTTGTACCGATGATACTGCTGATCAGTCGTGATAATCGTTCCGGGTATACATCCGGGTTAAATAGCTTCTTAAAAAATGGATCATAGGTTAATGGCAGACTTTTCTTTCCTTCCATGAATTCGAGAAAGCACGATTTCCATTTGTCAGGCCAGTTCAGATATGTCCGGTAAACGGATGGATTCTTCTTTAATTCTAATAGACATTCATCGTTGGTTCGGGATGGGAAAAGCTGTTTAATATTTGTAATAGAAGACTTTGGCCTATTACATTCTGATGTGGTCACA
>NZ_QTMQ01000018.1:218-49578 GCF_003604095.1 Clostridium sp. AF15-41 | reverse complement strand
AATATTTGTAATAGAAGACTTTGGCCTATTACATTCTGATGTGGTCACAATATTATTGTTTTTATTTTCATTGTACATAAATTTATTTCCTCTTAATTTCCGGCGCCTTTTTTGTCGACAAGGTCAGCTTACCAGAAATAAAAAGAAAAAGTTCATAAATGTAATGAATGGTATGTCTGGATGTAACAATTTGCACTTTTTACAAATAATTCGAACTGGAATTATTGACAAAAACCATGCTCATAACACAAAACCCCGCTTGCTTTCATCTCTATCGCAGGTAGGAATTGAAACATCAGTGGAACTTTCGTTATGAGATTTGCACTGGCTGTCAGCACTAAGCCCATGTTTGAGCCTGATAAGGCGAGTTTGGGCGACTGCTGACAAATAGGCGTGCAAATCGAATAGAAAGTGCAACGCGTTTCAATTCCTACCTACGATAGAGCTGGAAGTAAGCGGGGTTTGGGCTTTTATTAATTACATCTCATAATTATCTGAGATGGTATGTTTTTCTTTATACTCAGCGATACGTGCGTTGATTCGCTCAGCAGGATCTAACAACTCGCTGATAGAAGCATCATGATTCAAGTGATCAATAATCAGAGCGATGTATTTGCTCATATCGGCTGATTCGTACCAGTCCTTTTTGAACAGGTCAGGCATCTGGTAGGTCAGGTTGGTTGTGATGACCTTCTCGATCAGACCTTCTTCATGACACTTGTCGAATACTTCAAGCCCCTTTGTAAAGAGACCGAAAGTAGCGATACAGTAAACACGTTTTGCTTTTCTCTGCTTTAACTGTCTTGCAACATCGATCATGCTTTCGCCGGAGGCAATCATATCATCAATGATGATAACATCCTTGCCCTCAACAGAATCACCGAGAAATTCATGAGCAACGATCGGATTTCTTCCATCAACAACGCGTGAGTAGTCACGGCGTTTGTAGAACATTCCGACATCTACACCTAACAGGTTTGCGAAGTAGATTGCTCTGTGCATAGCACCTTCATCCGGGGAGATGACCATCATGTGGTTGTTGTCGATCTCAAGATCCGGTGTGGTACGAAGCAGGGTCTTGATGAACTGGTAGGTTGGACGTACATTCTCAAATCCACTCTTAGGGATGGCATTTACGACACGAGGATCGTGTGCGTCAAATGTCACAATATTGTCAACACCATAAGACTTTAATTCCTGAAGCATAACGGCACAGTCAAGAGATTCTCTGGAAGAACGCTTGTGCTGGCGGCTTTCATAAAGGAATGGCATAATTACTGTGATCTTTTTTGGTTTATCAGTCATAGCGGCGATCAGTCGTTTTAGATCTGCATAATGGTCATCCGGAGACATACGCTGTGGCTGGCCGGCCATCATATAAGTACAGCTGTAGTTGCCGACATCAACCATAATGTAGATATCTTTACCACGAACGGATTCATTCAGAACACCCTTTGCCTCACCGGAACCGAAACGTGGACAATCGGCACTGATCAGGTAAGTGTCAGCTTCATAACCGTGGAAGACAATGTTGTCTTTGTGTACATTGTCTCTGTTAGCTCTCCATTTTACGAGATAATGATCAACCTTTTCACCAAGGCCTGTACAACTTTTGTGAGCAACGATTCCGAGACTGCCCACGGGTATGGTTTCTAATTTGCTATCGTCTGGCATGATAAATATCCTCCATAATCTTATAGTGTAATGATCCGATACTTTATAGTGTAAGTATCATTGATAGTATATATGCAAATGCAGAAGACTGCAATGGCATCAATTAGAAGATTTATTCTGAATCATATCTTTTCGTTTCGTATAACGGATATTGGTTCCGTAGAGCTGCAACACTTTGAAGTCGCCAATAATCCTCGACATGATTCTTTCGGTATACCGGTCGGAAAGCTCCCGCATACTCAGGTTCGTAGAGATAAGAGTAGCAAGGGAACGATTATTCCGCATATTAATGATCTCAAATAACTGAGAATTGACAAATGTATTTGGCACTTCCGTACCGAGGTCATCAATGATCAGAAGTTCACAATTATATATATAATCGTAAAGTGCCATGTTTTCTTTTTCACGCACATTACCCATTATAATGCTTGATAAAATATTTTCAAATAAATTTATTGAAGTCAGATAAAGAACTGTATGTCCTTTGTCCAGTAATGCTTTTGCAATGCAGTTGGAAAGAAAAGTTTTTCCAAGTCCTGTTTCACCATAGATCAGAACGCCCGGATGGGATTTTTCAAAATGTTCCACATAGTCTTTACAAGCTGCCAGCGTATTCGATGCATTCTCGTATGGCGTGTGTTTGTGAATGCCATCCGGTTCTTTCGAATAGTAGGCAAGCGAAAATGTAGAGAAATTCTCCTGTTCGAGAATCCTGCGGATCGTGGACTGATTGTATAATTCATCAATGATCTGCTGCGTCATGCATTTGCATGGCTTTCCATCCAGATAGCCCGTATCCTTACAGAGAGGACAGTCATAGATGGGTTCCAGATAATTCTCAGGATATCCGTGTTGCTTCAGAAGTAATCTCTTTTTATCAGCCAGAGCTTTATTCCGGTGGGAGATATCGTTCGTATCAACAGTTATTTTGCGGATTCGATTCCTTGCTGCCTGGATAGAAGAGCTTGCAATCTTCTGATCGATCTCTTTGATTTCCGGAATTCTGTTATATACTTCATTTCTTCGGGTATCTGTCAGATTCGCATTTTCCAGTCGCTTTCGCTGCAGACCCGACAGTATACTATCATAATCTATATTCTTCATAATGTGTATATTTACCTTCGCTATCGAGAATTTATTTCATCAAGAAACAATTGCTCCATTTCATCAAGGGCTGATGACATATCCTTCTGCTGGAAAGAATTAAATGCATTTGGCTTGACAGTATATTGATTTGCTTTCTGTGATGATTTTTTCTTGTCCTCATGGAACTGGTTACTTGCTTTTTCGATATCATCAATGGACTTAACGCCCTGCTTTTTCCAACGCTTTAAGATTCCGTTTACATATGCAAATGTAACATCGTTTGGATGCTGTGCGATTCCCCTGTTGCAGGCTTCTATAATAATAGGAAGATCAAAGCCCATTTCTTTATTCCAGGAGTCCATCCACGCGATCTCGCCTGTGGTAGGGGCTTTACGGTTGATTCCAAGAGCCTTGAATACCGCACGGTAAAGGGGAGTCCCGTTTTCGGCAGCTTCTTTTGCTTCATCCAGAGTATGAATGCCTGCCTTATACCAGTTCTTTGCGATGCCCTCCGCGTACCGCAGATCTAATTTATCGATGCTGACACAGTATTCGATCAGGTATTCCATTACTTCGGTGGAAAATCCAAGCTGGTCATGTATATAGATCAGAATTTCTATGTCATTTACTGATAATTCTTTTCGGAAATAAGTCTCTGCCTCAAAGATAACATCGGCAAATGCGTCGTCTGCCTTTGCCTTTGCTGCCAGAGCGGCAGAATATGGCTGCTTTTCCGGAAATTCGGAGGCCGGCTCCTGAACTACAGTCGCCTTTGGTGCTGTTACTGCTGTATGTACCGGTTCACTGATTGGAGGAGCAGTAGGAGTGCCTGCTTTCTTTTCAGGGAACTTTAATAATGAAATGCTGTCAAGAGACAGAGAGGCATCATCCGTTTTCTTGTCCTTTTCATGTAGAGGAAGCAGCGTTATTCCTGTCAGATGACCGGAAGCATCATATTCCAGCCGCAGTACATCTTCGCTGATCCAGTACCGGATCGCACGGCAGATATCTTTTTCCGTAAGGTTAAAATGATCTGCAATACCGGCAACCGAGACCGGAGATTTGGAAGACATCAGTCTGACAAGATATAGATAGACTTTGACAAATTCTCCATTTGCGTCGGTCATGTAATAATCGATAAAATGATTTGATATCAGGGAAAATGTTTCCTTTGATTCTGTTGAAATTGTGATGTAGTCCATGGTAACTTTTCCCGCCTTTCATTGAAAAAAACTTCTATTACTTAAGAAGCGTTCACATTATAGCATGAGTTTTTTAAAAAGCAAATAGAACAAATAGTCGGTTAGAAAAATGAACAAAGATGTTGATTTTGTGGATAATGTGGAAAAGATGATCGATCGAATATTATTTAATACCATATTTTTGAAAAAGTGGGTAACTTCGGTACTTTCCGGTATATATCAGGTAAAATTTATGTAAACAAACAAATAGAGCCAAATGAGGAAAAGTCGCTCATCTGGCTCTGTGGATAATGTGGATAATTATTTTTTAATAAGTTCATTGCCGATAGAATCAACATTTCCGGCTCCCATAGTTATCAACAAATCATTTTTTTTGCAATTTTTCAATAAATAATTTTCAATGTCTGTAAAGGATGGCAGATAGAACGCATCTGTACCATAGGAAGCGATCTTTTCTGCAAGCTGCTTCGAGGATACCAGACCTGTGTCTTTCTCTCTGGCTGCATAGATGTCAGCAACGATGACATGGTCACAGACACTTAAGACTTTTGCAAAGTCATCGAAAAGTGCGTAAGTTCTGCTGTAGGTATGTGGTTGGAATACACACCATAATTCATGGTAATCGGTATTCTTTGCAGCGGCAAGGGTTGCGGCGATTTCCGTTGGATGATGTGCATAGTCATCCATGACTTTTACATTGTCGAGAATCGTTCCTTTATATTCGAATCTTCGCTCTGCACCCTTACAATGCAGCAGACCTGCTTTGATCGCATCGATTCCGATTCCAAGTTCTGTTGCGGCGGCAATAGCAGATAAGGAGTTGTATACATTATGCTTTCCAAATACATGAAGTGTGATGTCTGTAATCTTCTTTCCGTCAATCACAAGGGTATAAGTTGGGCGGCCAAATTCATCAAAGCGGATATTTGCAGCGCTGTAATGGTTCTTTGGATCTTCGCCGAAAGTAATAACCTGACACTTCAGATCTCTTGTTACGGTATCAAAATACTGCATATCACCATTTACAATGACTTTTCCGTTTTCAGGAGTCTTTGTTGCAAATGTGTGGAATGACTCAGCGATCTCTTCAATGCCACTGAAGAAATCCAAATGATCCGCATCAACATTTAAGATAATGCTGATGTATGGTTTGAATGCGTGGAAGCTGTTTGTATACTCGCAGGCTTCTGTTACAAAGTAATCAGAAGAACCTACACGGATATTTCCACCGATATCATCGATGATTCCGCCAACGGATATTGTCGGGTCAACGTCAGCCTCTAACATAATATAAGAAAGCATGGCAGTTGTGGTTGTCTTACCATGAGTACCGCTGACCGCGATGGAGTATTTGTAATTCTCCATGATCTGACCTAAGAGCTGTGCCCTTGTCAGCATAGGGATATTTTTAGCTTTTGCAGCCTGAAATTCTTCATTGTCCGGATGGATAGCTGCTGTATAGACGACAAGGTCGATCTGATCTGTAATGTTGCTTGCGGTCTGTCCGATGTTGATCAGAGCGCCCATGTCCGAAAGTTTATCTGTCATATTGGATGCTTTCATATCAGAACCGGTAACTTTGAACCCCTCTTTTATAAGGATCTCTGCAAGACCGCTCATGCTGATACCGCCGATTCCCATAAAATGTACATTTATTGGATGATTAAAATCAATTTTATACATGATGTTTCGCCTTCCTGAAAAGAATATTTGTGAGTATTATAGCATAGATAAAAAAGGAGTGGATTATTTTTTCATAAAAATTGAAAAGTTCAGAATTTAGTGTGCGATGCGGACAAAATGAAAACGAAAAATAGAAAATTATACGGTATCATGTCAAATATAGGCAGATTTCCGTGATTATTAACAGAAATTTGTCGCTTTTTTTGACATGAAAAACAAAAATAGTTCACAAATCGTTCATGAAATGTTCACATATATACTGTAACATACAACATGAAAGCTTTTCATATATTTGAATCCTTTCCCCCCTCATTTGGAGCCACCATTTTGGTGGCTCTTTTCTTTTTTAAATATAACAAAAGGTGCTTCCGTATATCCGTGCCGTGGTCTGGCGGTGTTATAAATATCTCACTGCGGTTTCTGTTCACTGCACATGTCTGATTCGTAAATGCTCCTGTGCTAACTCGTCCTTCGGACTCAGACAAGCACCCGCATTTACTGACAATGCGCAGTTCACGACGAAATCCTCGCAATGATATTTTATAACACCGCCAGACCATGGCGCGGATATACGGAAGCACCTTTTGCTCATTATATCGCATGAAATGTCTGGTTATGGAGATGATATAGGTATGTTTGGAGATTTTTTTCGATATTGGGATGAATTGCCGCAAGATGGTGGTTTTCGATTATTTGGATGGATTCATATTTGCTGGCTGGCTGGAATTATATTTGTATGTGTAATGACCGGTCATTATTATAGAAAGGCAGATGCTGCCGTTCAGGACAGGATCCTGAAGATGCTGACAAGTGTGTGCCTGTGTCTGGAATTAGGCAAGGATCTTTATCTTATACTGATCGGGGAGATGGGGATATCATATCTTCCGTTTGAGATGTGCGGACTGGCGATTTTTGTGGAACTGGGATTTGCATTTTTCCACCGGGAATTTCTGGGAGAAATTATGTGCGTGATCAGTATGCCCGGTGCAATGGCAGCACTGTTATTTCCGGACTGGACCAGATATCCGTTATTTAATTATATGCACATTAACACTTTTCTGATACATGGGTTGTTGGTTCTTGTTCCGGTTCTTGTTCTGACATCCGGCAGATACAGACCTTCTATAAAAAGAATCTGGCAGATCTTTTTGTTTTTGTTTACGGTTGTTCCTTCTGTCTATGTTATAAACAGGATCTGGGGCTGTAATTTTATGTTCCTTTGTTACCCATCCAATGGTTCTCCGTTTCTGTCTGTCTATCTGCAGCATGGCTATGTTCCATATCTGATCATATATGCCGTTACAGTCATTCTTTGTATTTTGGTTATATATGGAATACTGGACAAAATCGCTTCCTTTTGTGGTAAAAATGTGGTATACATTAATAGGAAGAATTAGTTGAGAAAAAAGTCATAATAAAAGAAAATATGCGCAGGAAGAACTGTGTATACGGAAGATAGAATACGGAGAATGAGAAAAAATGATAACAAACGATGCGACGCTTTTAAAAGTAAAACATGAAGTATTGTATGAAGTTGCCAAGCTTGCGTATGCCGGACGATTGGAGGAAGAAAGAGACAGTCTTCCTTATAAGATGGTTCCGGGACCGCAGCCGGCGTTTAGATGTTGTATCTACAGGGAACGTGAGGTTATAAGACAGAGAATCCGGCTTGCGGAAGGTAAAGCACCGGGTGCTGAAGATGACGGAAATATCGTACAGGTCATTAATTCTGCCTGTGAAGGATGTCCGATTTCCAGATATGTAGTAACAGATAACTGTCAGAAGTGTATGGGCAAAGCCTGTCAGGCGGCTTGTCGGTTTGGAGCGATCAGCATGGGACGAGATAAGTCCTATATTGATCCATCTAAATGTAAAGAGTGTGGACAGTGTGCAAAAGCCTGTCCTTATAATGCGATCGCAGATCTGGTACGACCTTGCATGAAGAGCTGCCCTGTGGATGCGATCTCGGTGGCCGATAATGGTACCGGTATTGCTGTGATCAATCAGGACAAATGCATCCAGTGTGGATCTTGCGTCCACAAATGCCCGTTTGGCGCGATCGGTTCTAAGACATTTATCGTGGATATCATTAAGAAGATGCGTTCGGATATTAAGGTATTTGCCATGCTTGCACCTGCAACGATCGGTCAGTTTGGTGCAGATATTACGATGGCAAGCTGGAGAACCGCTTTGAAGAAGATTGGTTTTTATGATGTTATGGATGTATCACTTGGAGCAGATATGACTGCCATGAGTGAGGCAAAGGAATGGATCGAAGCCAAGGAGAAGGGTGAGAAGAAGACAACCTCCTGCTGTCCGGCATTTAAGAACTATATAGAGAAGCATTTTCCGACATTAAAGGATGCGATCTCAGAGACAGTATCACCGATGTGTGCTGTATCCCGTTATATAAAGGAGAAATTTCCAGGGGCAGTTACTGTATTTATCGGACCATGTATTGCGAAGAAAGCCGAATCCATGTCAGGAGAAAAGGATACTGCGGATTATGCACTGACTTATGGTGAGATTCGTGCGATGCTCCGTGCAAAGGGTGTAAAGCTGGAGCCGGAAGAAGATACGGATGATCAGGGCAGTATCTATGGTAAGAAATTTGCAAATGCAGGTGGTGTAACCGCAGCAGTTCTTGAAAGTATGAAAGAACTTGGCTGTACCGGCGATGTATCCGTATGCAAATGCAGTGGCATAACCGAATGCAAGAAAGCATTGACGCTGATGAAGGTCGGAAGACTTCCTGAAGACTTTGTCGAAGGTATGGTATGTGAAGGGGGCTGTGTCGGTGGACCATCAAGACATCGTGATCCGAATCTTGCAATGCGGGACAGGAACGCAGCACTTGCTAAATCGTCGGATATATTGATCAAGGACAATCTGGACAAACAGAATGCAGAGTCGGTTGACATGATCCGTTAGTTATAAGAAGGTGATCGTAATATCGGATGAGGGGTCTTTCGATATTACAGGGAAAAGCAGAAACTATTAACAACAAAAGAAGATAAAGAAGAAAGTAAGAAAATTAAATGTCGCCAGACGAAACATAAAATAATCCGGGCGGCATTTTTTTCGATGGAGGTTACACGCATGGTAGCACAGATTTTGGCACTTGCCATTTTTGTAGTTATGTTCGGATTGATCATATCCGAAAAATTTGAGCGTCATGTTATCACATTGGTATGTGGATTGGCAACACTTGTTCTGGTATTTGGCGTAGCAATGCACAGCATGAATGCGGTACTTGAAACATTAAATATCAGAAACATTTTTACGCTTTCGTTCTGGTATGAGGCAGGAGCCTCCTCCGAGAGTACGAGTGGTATCAACTGGGCCACGATTATCTTTCTTGCGGGAATGATGGTTATGGTAGAAGGTATGGCAAAGGCGGGTTTCTTTCGCTGGCTATGTATGACGATCGCGAAAGCGGTTCGGTATAGAGTCATTCCGATATTTATTACATTCATGATCATGTCATTTGTCCTTGCTATGTTCATTGACAGTATCACGGTTATCCTGTTCTTAGCAGCAGTTACAGTGGAACTGGCGCAGCTTCTGGACTTTAATCCGATTCCGCTGATCCTGTCTGAGATCTTCTGTGCAAATCTGGGTGGATCTGCAACAATGTGTGGGGATCCTCCAAATATCATTGTCGGAACATCCCTTCGGTATTCGTTCTCTGATTTTATTACAAATACCGGCCTGATGGCGGTACTTTCACTGGTGGTTATTATTTTTTACTTTTATTTTTGTTTCAGGAAAGAACTCACAACATCTTCGGCGTCACAGACTTCGGAGAAAGATCATCCATCACCGGTATCTGCGATCACGGATAAACGGGCATTTGCCATTAGCTGCGTGATCTTTTTATGTGCGGTTGCCTTACTTATCACACATGCACAGACCGGACTGACAGTTGCATTTATCGGCCTGTTTATAGCAATACTGGTTCTTCTGACATCAGGAAAGAATATCGGACATATTTTAAAAAATGTAGATTATAAGACGATCCTTTTCTTTATTGGTCTGTTTGTAGTAGTCGGCGGTCTGGAGCAGACCGGTATTCTGGAACTGGCAGCCGGATTTATCGGGAAGGTAAGCCATGGAAATGCCAAGGTAATGATAGCCATTATTATCTGGGTATCCGCGATCGCAAGTGCATTTGTAGATAATATTCCATTTGCCGCAACCATGATCCCGGTTATCAAGACTCTGGCAGCATCGACAGGTGTGGATCTCTCGGTTCTTGCATGGACACTGGCAATGGGTACAGATATCGGTGGAAGTGCGACTCCGATCGGGGCATCGGCAAATGTTGTCGGAATGTCGATCGCGGCAAAAGAAGGTCATCCGATCTCTTGGGGCAAATATTGTAAGGTATCGGCTCCGGCATCCGTTATCGTTATTCTGATCTCGATGGTCTGCATCTATCTGCGGTATTTCTAAATTATAATAAAGGTGGAATATAACTGCAACCAGCTAATTATATATTGACATTACCAAAGATTTCGTAATGAGATGCATAGTGCCAGTAAATACGAGTGCCTGTTTGAGTCCGAAGGACGAGTTGGCACAGGAGTATTTACGAATCAGGCATATGCAGCGAATAGAAATCGACGTAAGTCAATATATAATTAGCTGGTTGTAGTTATAATTCCCCCGTTTTTTGTAAAAATGAACTGCAAAAAACTGTTGACAGATAAGTGAAATATGGTACTATAGGTAAAGTGGTTTTTAAAACTACGTTTGAAGTTAACGAAAAACTTGGAATAAAGTCTGGAAAAACCGAGAACGAAGTTGCAAAAACGTGAAAAAAGAAAACACATTTTCATTATATAGATCATTATTTTACGGAGGAACAGACAGTATGATAACAGAATTAAAGCCGGAAGAAGGAATTGCCGGAAAGTTTGTTAAGACAGCATTTGATGAGAATGGTGTATTAAGCAAGATTGAATTTACAAATGATGAGACCTTTAATTTTGCATTTGATGTAGTGGATGCATTAGCAGAAAAGACACCGGATAAGACAGCATTGATCTATGTGTCCAGAGATAAGGAAGAAAAGAAGTTTACATTTAAAGAGATCAAAGAGTATTCCAATATGGCAGCAAATTATTATAAGAGCCTTGGTATCAAGAAGGGCGACAGAGTGCTGCTTGTATTAAAGCGCCATTATCAGTTCTGGTTTACGATCCTTGCACTTCACAAGATCGGAGCAGTAGCAATTCCTGCAACCAATATCTTAAAAGTAGAAGACTACAGATACAGAATCGAAGCTGCAAATGTAAAGGCTGTTATATGTACAGCTGATGACAAGATTCCGGATGCAATGGCAGCCATCGATCCGGATGATAAGGTGATCAAGGTTATCGTAAATGGTGAGAGAGAGCATTTCCATCCATTTGATAAAGATATCCTTTCATTCAGCAAAGAATTTGCACGTCCGACTGGGGAAGATACAGTCTATGCACATGATACCATGATCATCATGTTCACATCAGGAACAACCAAGCATCCAAAGATGGTAGCACATAATCATCTGTATGCACTTGGACATTATATTACAGCAAGATATTGGCATAACGTAAAGACGGATGGTATTCATTTTACAGTATCCGATACCGGCTGGGGTAAGGCTCTCTGGGGCAAGCTCTATGGTCAGTGGTTATGCGAGACCTGTATCTTTGTTTATGATTTTGATGTATTCAGTGCAGACAATATCATGAAGCTTGTAGAACAGTACAAGATCACAACCTTCTGTGCGCCACCAACCCTTTACAGAATCCTTGTTAAGATGGATCTGAGCAAATACGACCTTTCCGCACTGACTTACTGCACAACCGCAGGAGAAGCCCTGAATCCGGAAGTGTTCTATAAATTCAAAGAGATGACAGGATTTACGATCTTTGAAGGCTTTGGTCAGACAGAGACTACACTTGCGATCGGAAATCTGAAAAATACAACACCGAGACCGGGTTCCATGGGTAAGGCAAGCCCACTCTATGATGTTCACATTATGAGACCGGACGGAACACTTGCTGATGTAGATGAGACCGGAGAGATCGTTATTAAGATTGCAGATGGCGAGCCATATGGTCTGTTCTCTACTTATAATAATAATGAGGAAATGACAAAAGAAGTTAAGCACGATGGTTATTACCACATGGGTGATACCGCATATATGGACAAGGATGGATATTTCTGGTTCGTAGGCCGTGTGGATGATATCATCAAGGTTGCCGGATACCGTGTTGGACCTTTTGAGATTGAAAATGAGATTATGAAGATTCCATATGTTCTGGAATGTGCAGTTACAGCTATACCGGATGGAACCAGAGGACAGGCGATCAAGGCAACGATCGTTCTGACAGAAGGAACGGTTGGCGATGATAATCTGAAGAAAGAGCTGAAGCGTTATTTCAAGGAGAATATGGCGAGCTACAAACGTCCTCGTGTGATCGAATTTGTCGATGAGATGCCAAAGACGATCAGTGGTAAGGTAAGACGTGTAGAGATCAAAGAGAAAGACTGGAAATAAGTACGGACGATCATCTGCCGAGACAGATGAAATGACACAGCCTGTGAGAAGCAGGCAGGAAATGGAGATGTTCATAAAATGATAGATATGGAAATTAAGCCATATGAGCGTATGGTTTATTACTATGAAACTGACAGAATGGGAATCGTTCATCATTCCAACTATATCAGATGGTTTGAGGAAGCGAGACTGGACTGGATGAAGCAAGTTGGATGGGATTACAAGACCATCGAGGACGACAATATTATTATTCCGGTATTGTCAGTATCAGCGGAATATAAGACCATGTCCAGATATGGAGATAACGTTGTGATCTATGTAAAGCTTGCAGAGTACACAGGCATCCGTATTGGATTTTCCTATGAAGTACATGACAAGAAGACCGGAGAGCTTCGGTGCGTCGGCACATCCTGCCATTGTTTGTTGGATGAGAAGAACAAGCCGGTGTTCATGCGGAAACGTTATCCGGAGAAGGATGCGTTCTTCAAGGAACTCATGAAGCAGCAGGCTGAAGAGAATGCGTAAATTACACAATATAACAAGGGGATAGTCAATATCCATTTTACAGCATACTTGCGTTCGTGTCTCACGTAACGGTACTAAATTCACCGCAGGGGCGATTCATTAAGGACCGACGTGAGACAAGGTCTGTAAAACGGATATTGACTATCCTCTTTTGTTATATTGTGTAATTTTATATTGCTGAGCAGTACTGTAAAACACTCACACCATGATCAGATCATTTCTTTATGCAGAACACTTTCGTTCTATTTCTCACGTAGCGGTACTAAATTCACCGCGGAGCGGTTCATTAAGGACCGACGTGAGAAAAGGTCTGCTAAAAGAAATATCTGATCCCGGTGTGGGTGTTTTTTATGTCGACATTTGTATTAGTGTTCCCCTGCCAGATCCTCTCTGTTGACACATTGTTTTATAATTGCTAGTATAGGCTTGATATAAGGGATTTCTGTGCGAAATCAGGTATTATGTATGAGCATTATGAATGAGATTGTTAAGAAAGATTATGAAGATTATGGCTGTAGGGCATGATTTATATCTTTATGAAATGGTATGAGGTAAGAAAGATGAAGGAAAACAGAGAGAAAATGTATAGATGGCGTTGGACAAAAATAGTTAGTTATATATTGGTAACGGTGATGACTGTTTCGCTGTTTGGGCAGATTGCTGCGAATGGCACATTGGGCGGAACTGGCAAACAGGCAGGCACAGGTGTGATCGCGGGGTTTAATCAGGTAGAGGCAGCTTCGGATGCTTCCATTGATTATAAGACGATTTTGGAGGAGACTTCTGTTGCTATTGAGAAAAAGCTCACAACCTATAAGGTGGAAGTGGCAGATGAAACAGGCGGAACTTCCATCGTAGACTGGTATGGACCTGCAAATGCTTCAATCGGCGGCGAGTGGGCTGTAATCGGAGAATGCCGCTATGGTATGAAGAATGCGCCATGGTATCGCGCTTATTATAATAATCTGATGGATATATTGAAAAAGACGGCAGAAGCAATGCAGGAATCTGCCGGTGGATCAACGACCGGAACAACGACAGGTGGAAATGAAAAGATTGTGCCGTTGAAGCTGGATAGCAGAAAGAGCACGGAGAATTCCCGTGCTATTCTCGCCCTTACATCTATGGGGCTTGATGCATCTGATATAGAGGGATATGATCTGACCGGTGCGCTGTCAGATATGACATATGTAAAAAAACAGGGAATCAATGGACCGATATTTGCATTGATCGCACTTGATTCGGGTAATTATGAGATCAAACCGCTTGCATCGGGAACAGCTAAGACACAGGTGACAAGAGAGAAACTGGTTACTTATATTCTGAATAATGAACTGAAGAATGGCGGCTTTTGTCTGTCGGGTACATCACCGGACCCGGATGTCACAGCGATGGCATTGCAGGCACTTGCTCCATATTATAAGGGAAGTACAGATGTTAGCGAACAGGTACGCGGTCAGGTGACAGAAGCTGTAAACCGTGGAATCCGTGTGCTGTCAGAGATACAGAATGAAGATGGAACATACAGCAGCTGGGGAACGAAAAATGCAGAGAGTACGGCACAGGTACTGGTTGCCTTATCCAGTTTGGGCTTGGATGGTGATACAGATGTTCGTTTTATAAAAAACGGACATTCCGTACTGGATGGTTTAGAGCAGTTTTATCTGACGGGAAAAGGTGCATTTGAGCATGTGGCTTCCGATGGTGGCAATCAGATGGCGACAGAACAGGCATTTTATGCGCTGGTATCCTATGACAGATATAAGAATAATAAAAATACTTTATACAATATGACAGATGCGGTGGATGCTCGTGTCATGGATCTTGCGGATTGTCAGGTGAAGATTCCCCGGACGACATACACATATGCAGGCAAGGCGATAACGCCTGCCGTCACTGTCAGCATGACAGGAATTGATGGAATATCAAAAGAACTGACTGCAGGAACAGATTATACAGTGACATATAAGAATAATACGAAGCCGGGAAAGGCGACTGTTCAGATATCAGGAACAGGAATGTATAAGGGAATGGTATCGAAGACAGTGTCTGTTTATCCGGCAAAGGCATCTGTGAAATCCGTCACAAATGCCAAAAAAGGTCTGACTGTAACATGGAAGAAGGTAACAGGAGCAGACAAGTATATCTTATATCGTAAGGCAGGTTCCGGGGCATATAAGAAATATAAAACCGTTTCCGGTGCAAAGACTTCTTATGTGGATACCGGTGCAAAAAACGGTACGACATATTCTTATAAGGTATGCGCCTATACTGCAGGTCTGCAGGGTAAAAATGCGAATACAAAGGCGGCATGCCGCGTGACTGCGGTTACTGCAAAGGCAGCAAAGGCAGGAAAAAGGAAGCTGTCTGTGTCATGGAAGAAGAACAGTAAGGCGAGCGGATATCAGATCAGGTACAGCTTGAAATCTTCATTTAGCGGAGCAAAGACAGTAATGGTCAGATCAGGAAAGACGATGACAAAAAAACTGACCGGTCTGAAACGAGGAAAACGGTATTATATAACAGTGCGGGCATATAAGACGGTGAAGGGTAAGAAATATTACAGCAGCTGGAGTAAGAAGATAAGATATGGCGTGGATTAAGAAACATCTGAAAAAGATAATAGGAATTCTGGTTGTACTGCTTATACTTGTCGGTGCGTACTGGTATGGAGGAAATGCACCCGGCTCCAGGGGATTTGGAAGGCCGGGAACGACTTCTGAAAATACAGAGAGTACGACACAGGAAGCGGTTTCCGGGGAAGCTTCAGATACAGAAGATGCTGAAGCGGAAATATCGGATGATGCAAAATGGGATGACTCATCGTCGTCAGGACAGGGTTCAATAAAGAAAAATCATAGTAAAAGGGATACGAAAAAAGACGATAAGGGCTCAGAAAAGGACAAGTCCGGAATCGTAACTCCGGATTATTCCGCCACGACGCAGGAGCATAAAAATGGAGATACGGATGTATCGGAGGATCCGGGGACAGATTCATCGCAGAGTACGGACAATAAGACTCCGTCAAATGGCGGCGGTTCATCGAAAAAAGATGGTTCAGGAACAGAACAGAGCGGACCGACGGAGCAGCCGGATACAGAGGTACCAACTACGGAGCAGCCGGGAGTACAGTCACCGACCACCACGGAGCAGCCGTCGGAAGACACTGTATATACTTGTACCATATCAATTAATTGCAGTAATATTTTATCGAACTGGGATATCTTTGATAAGACGAAGGCATCCTGTGTTCCTTCGGATGGCTGGATCCTTCGTGAGATGACGGTTGAATTTAAGAAGGGACAGACAGTTTTCGATGTGTTAAAGAATGTGACCCGGACAAGAGCCATTCAGATGGAATATTCATTTACGGCATTGTACGGAAGCTATTATATAGAGGGAATCAATAATCTTTATGAGTTTGACTGTGGCGAGCTGTCAGGCTGGGAATACTGCGTAAATGGGAAGTTTCCTGCATTTGGATGCTCAAAATATGTCCTGAAGGATGGGGATAAGATAGAATGGAAGTACACCTGTGATCTGGGTGCGGATGTCGGAAACCCATATTTTGAATAGGGAATACAGGAAGTATCGGCTTCGGACGACAGAGATTAATAAGGCAGAGGTTAATAGGACAGAATTTGATAAAACAGGAGATATCAGTGGGAAAAGAAAATCAGGATGCATTTGCAGATTGTCATCCAATCGTTAATTTCATATATTTTGTCAGTGTGATCGCATTTGGAATGATGTCATTACATCCGGTGTGTCTGATGATAGCATTTATGGGAGCATTTGCATATTCGGTCTGCCTTGGTGGAAGAAAAGCGGTTTTGCGGAATCTACGATACATGATACCGGTCATAATTCTTACGGCACTGATCAATCCGGCATTCAGTCATCAGGGAGTTACGGTATTATGGTATTTTCCGACAGGAAATGCATTGACGCTGGAATCCATACTGTATGGACTTGCGGCAGCAGGGATGCTTGTGACTGTGCTTTGTTGGTTTGCGTCTCTTAATCGTGTGCTGACATCGGATAAGATGATCTATTTATTTGGAAGATTTGCACCATACCTGTCTTTGGTCATATCTATGGCATTGAAATTTTTCCCGGAGTTTGGAGCAAGGATCCGTCAGGTATATCAGGCACAGAAATGTGCAGGATTTATAGTAGAAGGTAGATATTTTAAACGTATAAGGACAGGTATGCGGGTAATTTCATCTGCGACGACCTGGGCACTTGAACGTGCGGTCATTACCGGAGACAGTATGCGCAGCCGGGGATATGGAATCGGAAGACGTACGGCCTTTTCTCTGTTCCGTTTTCACAGGCGGGATGCGGTCTGTCTGGCAGGAATATTGACCCTTGCAGGTATGACATTGGCAGGGTTCTTATCGGGGCAGATGGCGATGCGGTATTATCCGTATGTGGCTGTGGCGGCATGGAATATCCGGTCGAAAGTTGCATTTGGAAGTTATCTGGTTCTGGCAGTATGGCCGACCGGTATGCATATAGCAGAGGTATTGATGTGGAAGAAAAGATGCCGTGTGATGCAGTCGGGAGATACTATTGAGGCGGCAGTAGGCAGCCGGTAATACTTATTGGAGAAGAATATGAGTTTGTATGAGATAAAAGGTCTGACATTTGCATATCCTGATATCATATCAGAGCGTGACGATATATATCTTGATCCCTGTTTAAATGATATAAATATTACGATCGAACAGGGAGAATTCGTTGTGGTTGCAGGCGGTTCCGGGAGTGGAAAAACCACATTGCTCAGACAGTTGAAACCTGTGCTGACACCGAGAGGAAAAAGAGAGGGAGCAATTACCTTTGCGGGGCAGGAGTTTTCTCAGATGGATGAGAAAATGCAGACGCAGAAGATAGGATTCGTCATGCAGGATGTGGATGCGCAGCTGGTGACGGACAAGGTCTGGCATGAGCTTGCATTTGGACTGGAGAGTCTGGGACTTCCGACAGAGGCAATCCGAAAACGTGTTGCAGAGATGTGTTCTTTTTTTGGATTGAATTCAATTTTTCATAAAAAAGTAAATGAGCTGTCCGGTGGACAGAAGCAGTTAGTGAACCTTGCATCTGTGCTTGCGCTGTCACCTGATGTAGTGATTCTGGATGAACCGGCCAGTCAATTGGATCCGATGGCGGCGCGTGATTTCTTCCGATGCCTGGAACGGATCAATAAGGAGCTTGGAATTACGATCATTATTACGGAGCACAGACTGGAAGAGCTGTGGGCGATGTGTGACCGTTTTATACTGCTTGATCATGGAATGGTCTTATATGATGGAACGATACAGGAAGGGGTGCATACTCTGTATGAGACAGAACCATCTATCGAGCTTCCTGCGGCATGCAGGATCGCACTTGGTTTACAGGAAAAAGAACAGGTTCCGGTGACTGTTACAGATGGAAGAAACTGGCTTATCCGATATGACCGGGAACATGAACAGATTGGCGAAGTGACCACACGGGCATATAAGGGCGAGCATAAGATCATAGAGATAAAGGATGTATTCTTTCGATATGATCGGATGGCGTGCGATGTGCTGCATGGACTTAATCTGTCTGTCTATGAGGGTGAGATCCTTGCAATTAACGGCAGCAATGGATGTGGCAAATCCACCCTGCTTTCATTAATTGCCGGTGCGTGTATACCTTATCGGGGCAGAATCCGGATCGGAAAAGGAAAAAAGGTCGGACTGCTTCCGCAGGATCCGAAGCTGTTATTTACGGCATCCACTGTACGGGGAGAACTTGGAATTGAAAAAAATAGTAACGGTGCGGTGGCGCAGGATAAGACCGGACAGAGTAGTAGATATCGAATCACGGAGCTTTGCGGATTGACGAAGCTTCTTGAACGTCATCCATATGATCTGTCCGGTGGTGAACAGCAACGACTGGGACTGGCAAGAGTATTGATCGGGATGCCGGATGTTATATTGATGGATGAACCGACGAAAGGGATGGATGCGGAATTCAAGCAGACCTTTGCGGAAATCCTCAGAAAATTACAGATGCAGGGATGTACTATCGTGATCGTGAGTCATGACATCGAATTCTGTGCACAGACTGCGGATCAGGTCTGCCTGATCTTTGATGGAGAGACAGCAGTTGTAAACGGTGTAACGGAATATTTTACAGGGAATGAATTCTATACCACGGCAGCGGCAAGAATTGCCAGAGGTATCGTGGATCATGCTGTTACGGTTAAAGACGTTCTTGCGGTGTATGGGAAAAACACAGATCGGTCAGGCACGGATGCAGGAGCCTCACGGAAAAAAGCGGATAAAACGCTAACAGATATAGAGGCTTCCGAACAGACAGAAAAGAACACAGGCAAGCATAAACAGTCAGGTGTGAAATCCGGACAAATAGAAGATAAACAGCACAAGAGCATAGTGTCAGGTAAGGCTGCATTTGTACACAGATTAGGTCTGATGATAACAACGCTTGTTATGGCGGCCTGCTTTATCATAACGATTCGCCAGTCTGATCTTACCCGCTTGATCGATGATGGCAGGGTGACATCGGAGGGTATTATATATATAGGGATATATGTGATCTTTATATTGATGGTCGGGCTTTTTCTCTGTCTGTTGGGTCCTCTGGCAAAGGCACAGGACAGGGAGATTGAACGAAGAAAACGGTACCATATCAGCCGGAAGAATATGATAGTAACGATTGCCTGTATTCTGGCAGCCGCAGCTACGATCTGGATGGGAAAAGCTGTACTGTCGGATAGAAAGTATTATTTTATCTCGCTTTTGGTTTTGATCGAGATGATGATCCCGTTTGGAGTGGCATTTGAAACCCGAAAGGTATCGGCAAGAGATCTGGTAACGGTTGCAGTCTTATGTGCACTGGCAGCAGTAGGAAGAACCGCATTTTTTATGATACCGAATTTTAATCCGGTTATAGCAATTGTGATCATAAGCGGAGTGGCATTTGGCTGCGAAACCGGATTTATTACAGGAGCAGTCACGATGCTGGTGTCGAATATGGTATTTGGTCAGGGACCATGGACACCATGGCAGATGTTTTCGATGGGACTGGTAGGATTTGCCGCCGGGCTTGTCTTTAATAATTCAAAGATTCGGGGAGAACAACTGACGCGTCTCTCCCTTTGCGTATTTGGTGGATTTTGTTGTATTATAATATATGGCGGCATTATGAATCCTGCATCCGTGATCATGTGGCAGCCGACGGTCAATCTGCAGATGATCATTGCTGCTTATGTGACGGGATTTCCGTTTGATGTTGTACAGGGATTTGCCACTGTGTTATTTCTCTGGCTTATGGCTTGCCCGTTTCTGGAGAAATTAGACCGGATCAAGATAAAATATGGAGTATTGTGTGAGGTAAAAGAACATGCTTAGAAATTGCAGCTTGGATTGAGATATCGGATGGACGTCTGTATGAAGCAAATGATATGGTAAAAGCATATTGTAATGAATGTAAGGGGTGCCATGCCTGTTGTGAAGGTATGGGTGAATCGATTATTTTAGATCCTTTAGATATATACCGTCTGACGAAGGAGACAGGAAAAAGTTTTGAAGCCCTGCTTGCCGATACAATCGAACTGAACGTAGTGGATGGACTGATCCTTCCGAATATCAAGATGGTAGATGGGAAATGTTCATTTTTGAATGAAGCGGGAAGATGCAGTATCCATGCGGCACGTCCGGGCTTCTGTCGTTTGTTCCCTCTTGGACGATATTATGAGGATAGCGGTTTCAAATATTTCCTCCAGATTCATGAGTGTGAGCGTGCGGGAAAGGTGAAGGTGAAGGTGTCAAAGTGGATCGATACACCGGATCTTCAGAAGAACACGGAATATATCAATCGTTGGCATGATTTTCTGAAACAAGTGCAGGAGTATATGTGCAAACTGCCTGCAGCAAACGATGAAGCAAAAGCGGATGAACAGACCAGACAGATCTGTATGCTGATATTGAATCTGATGTATATTGCGAGGTATGAGGAGCAGAAGGATTTTTATGAGCAATTTGAAGATCGAATCGTAAATCTGGAAAAACTGATAGAACATTTGGGGTAGGAACGGATATCAGTGTTGGGGAAGGTGATGGAAAATGGAAAAACGATCATTTCAGAAATTAATTATGTATGTTAGTATTGTTCTGATATTTATAGCGGCTGTGGTTCTTGTGTTTTGTGCAAGAGAAGTAAAAAACACGACAGAACAGGTGAATGATACTATAAAGGGTAATCTGGATTATGCTTCTGTTTCCTGCGAAAATATCTTAACGGATGCGGTTAATGTACTGAATGTAAATTATTTCACTGTTCAATATATGAATGAGAAAAATGAAGACGAAGCCATGCTGAAGGAATATTTTGTTGAGCAGACAGAATATCTGAAGGACAGACTTGGATTATCTTATCTCGGCATATATGGATATATTGATGGAGAATTGATGCTGAGTGGGCAGTGGATGCCACCGGCCGATTATCATGTAGAGGATCGGCTCTGGTATCGGGAGATCATAGCAAATGGAACAGATCTGACATTTGTAACGCCATATATCGATATGAAGACGGGAAAACAGGTATTGACCATTGGAAGAACAATGGAAAACGGAACAGACATGGTCGGGGTAGATCTGGACATAAAAAATCTGTCAGAAATGCTGCAGATGCTGCAAAATGATATTGGCGATTTATATATTGTAAATTCATCCGGAATTATTGAGGCCGGCACTGATTTTGATATGGTTGGAAGCAGCCTGACGGATTATTACGGGAAAAATGAAAAGACGCAGTCCTATGAAGATAAGATAAATGAAGAATTGGAACAGAATAGCGACATTGTATCCTATAAGACGGCTTCATCATGGATATCGGTCAAGCCTATCATGAATGATTGGTATGTAGTATCAATTATTAATAAAGATAGTATTAATCGGCTTATAGCAAGAAATGCGATACCATCTGCGGTTATTCTTATAACTGTTTTGGTCGTATTTTTCATGCTCTATCTGAATTTATTTGTTCGGTTGCACAGAACTAAAGATCAGACAGGAACAGAGAAGCTTGAAGTATATCGATATTCCTCCGGAGCGGTACTGGAAGATGATAAACGCTTAAAATATATGGTATTTTACACATATTTGTTACTGATCTGTTTTTTTGTTACGGCATTTCTTCGTTATGAAAGTGGAGCGGGTTTTGTCATTATAACATTTTGTACGGTTCCCGGCTGTATATATGTGACTTGTTCCGAAAAAACATCCGTTAAGGCGCATGGCTTCTGTATGACGGGCTGCCTGTTTATGATAATTGCCATGTATGGACTTCTGCCGGATGGACACAATCGTTTGACGGAAATGTTCCTGACAGCCATGGTTATTATTTCGTTATACCAGATGATTGAATTGAATATATTTATGCTGGTCAGTATAGCGATTTATTATCTGTATGCTTTGTTGTCAGATCATATGCAGGATGCATCAGGTGGAAGAGATATTGATGGCTGTATAACGGATATGATAATTATTTTGCTTGGAAGCTTAATGCTGTTAGTGGTAATTGCCTGGAATAAGAGGCTTCAGATCCAATTGAAACAAAATGCACAGGAAGCAGAGAAAGCAGCAAAGAGTGAGTCGGCGTTTCTGGCAAATATATCTCATGAGATACGGACACCTTTAAATGCGATACTTGGTATGAATGAACTGGTTTTGCGTGAGAGCAGACAGCCTCATATCAAAGAGTATGCAATGTATATAAAGAATTCAGGAAAAACATTGCTTACGATCATCAGTGATATTCTGGATCTGTCGAAGATTGAATCCGGAAAGGTTGATATCATAATAGAGAGATACAGCCTGAGCAGTCTGATAGAAGATGTTGAACGATCGATCCAGAAACGGGTAATGGAAAAAAACCTTCAGTTTAACATATCGGTTTCACCACATATGCATGAGTATCTGCAAGGCGATGAAGTCCGAATTAAACAGATCATTATGAATCTTCTGATAAACGCAGTGAAATATACAGAAAAGGGATGTATCAGTCTTCGAATCACGGGTGAAAGTCAGGATACTATCCAGAAACTGTTCATAGAGGTGGCAGATACCGGTATCGGAATGCGGGATGAGGATCTCGGAAAATTATTTACGAAATTTGAACGGTTTGATCTGAAACGGAATCGTTCGGTAGAAGGAACCGGTCTGGGACTTCCGATTGTAAAAAGCCTTCTTGATGCCATGGGAGGAACTATACAAGTACAAAGTGTATATGGAAAGGGATCAACATTTACCGTAGCTCTGACACAGAAGATTGCAGATGAAGAACCGGTTGGTGACTACAGGGAAAGATACAAAAAGCAGATTCAGACGGAAATAGCTTATCACGAAATGTTTCATGCAGAGCGAGCACATGTTCTTGTTGTGGATGATAATGAGGTAAATCTGAAGATCATAGAAGGGCTTGCTAAAAGAACCGGAATACAGATGGATATGACTACCAGTGCAAAGCAGGGACTTGCCATGATCAGAAAACAGGAATATCAGTTATTTTTAATTGACCATATGATGCCTGAGATGGACGGACTGATCATGCTCCAGAAGATAAAAGGTATGGATGGTGGAAAATACAAGCATATCCCGGCAATCGCCATTACGGCGAATGCACTCTCTGATGCGAAACAGATGTATCTGGATGCAGGCTTCAATGGATATCTTTCGAAACCGATCGATCCGGAACGATTTGAACGTATTCTGATGGAGAATCTTCCGGATGAGTATATTACAGTATGTGATAAAACGGATGCAGAAGCTCATAAATCTGATGTTCCGGCAACACAGATCAACATTCCCGGAATTGATGCAGAGAAGGGTCTGTCTTATATAGGCAATAGCGAGGAACTCTATATCGATCTTTTACAGACCTATTTGACCGGAAGTGAAGAACGTATACAAAAGCTGGACGCCGGCAGAAAAAACAGAGATCTGCAGGCATACGAGATTGCAATCCATGGCCTGAAAGGAATCTCGGCCAGTATAGGAGCGGATGATATGGCTCAAGCGGCTGCGAGACTGGAGGTTGCATGCCGGCATGAAGAAACGGCATGGACTGAGATAGACCGGGAACATGCGGATACAATGCATCGATACAGAGACCTTTTGAGACAGATAAAAAAATGGCTTGCGAATATAGAATCAGATGGTACAATAGAAACTACAGGAGTCACAGATATAACAGAAGTGCTTATAATACTCGACAGAATGAAACAGGAAGCCTATGATTACCGGGAACAGGCGGCATGTGAGGATTTGAAAAAGCTATATCACATTAAAGTGCCGGTGATCCAAAAAGAATTGGGAACCGGATATTTTGGCATTCTGGACAGGCTGCATACATATATATCAGATTATGATATGGATAAGGCATATGATGTGATTGAAAAACTCGAGACAGATATTAGGAGGATGCTTTAGTGAAAAGGACAGTTTTGGTTATAGATGATGACAAGATGATATTGGATATGATACAGGGTGTTCTTGCAGACAAATTTGATGTGTCTGCGGTAAATGATGGACAAAAGGCATTCCGCGTACTGGAGCGTGTACGTCCGGATATTATTCTTCTGGATTTGAAAATGCCCGGAATGGATGGGTATGATGTGATATCCAGACTGAAGGTAAATCAGGAGTATAAGAATATTCCGGTAATCTTTCTGACTGCGGTAACAGATGAATATTCCGAAACGAAATGTTTTGAAGCCGGTGCAGAAGATTATATCTGTAAACCGTTTACAGCGAATGCGCTCACAGCTCGTATAGAGCGCGTATTAAATATACAGGATTGTGTACTTTCATAATAGGGTAGAAACCATGGGAAAAGAAACTAAGACAAATGCTATGCGTATTCTGGATCGTATGAAGATTCCATATACGCTGAATCAATATCAGTGTGATGAATTTATAGATGGTGTTCATGTAGCAGATCTGCTTGGACAGAGTTATGACGAAAGCTTTAAGACGATTGTAACGATTGGAAAAAGCCGGTCATATTATGTATTTGCACTTCCAATCGATAAGGAGATTGACCTGAAAAAGGCAGCTAAAGTAGTAGGAGAAAAGAATCTGGAACTGCTTCCGGTCAAGGATATCAATAAAGTGACCGGTTATATCAGAGGCGGTTGTACACCGATCGGAATGAAGAAGCAGTACAAAACAGTTATACACGAAAGCGCAAAGCTGCTTCCGCAGATGATCGTATCAGGTGGAAGACTGGGAGAACAGATTTTGTTGAAACCGGATGACCTGCTTCGTGCGGTGAACGGAGTGTATGCGGATATTATAAAGGAGTAAGTTAGGGAGTTCTTATGATAAAGGTATCAGTAATCGTACCGGTATATAATGGAGAAAAATATCTGGAACAATGTCTGGACAGTATTTGCAATCAGACATTGCAGGAGATAGAGATCATATGTGTGGATGATGGTTCAACCGATTCATCTTGGGATATTTTAAATCGATACAAAGATCAGGATGATCGTATTCAGTTGTACAGGCAGCAGAATCTGTATGCAGGTGTTGCCAGAAACACAGGAAAATCACATGCAACAGGTGAATATCTGGTATTCTGGGATTGCGATGATTTCTTTGAACCGGATGCATTGGAAAAAATGTATGATCAGTGCCAACAGGATCAGGCAGATATATGTGTATGTGGTGTTAAGAGATATCTACAAGATATAGGTATTGGCTATACCGGAAAAAATTATGTAAATAAAAAGAGAATACCGGAAGAGATTCCATTCAATATAAAAACAAATGAGAAATATATTTTGACTTTTTCTACAGTTGCTGCATGGAATAAAATGTATCGACATGACTTCGTGGATAAATGGAATATGGATTTTCAGGCACTAAAACATGCGAATGATGCATTTTTTTCTGCATGTACACTTTGCCTGGCAGAAAAGATTACAATTGTAACAAAACCACTAGTCTGGTATAGGATTAGTCAGTCCGATAGTCTGATGGGAAAAGCACAGGAATCTCCACTTGACCCGATATATGCATGGATATCAGTGAAAGAGTATTTGGAAGGGAAAGGTTTGTTCCCAAAACAAAGCTTTGATAACCGGGTATTAGATGTGATTTTCTACACTTTGTCTCATATGAAAACTTGGCTGGCGTTTGAAACTTTAGTTTCTTATTTGAAGACAGAAGGTTTGGAAAAACTTGGAATTACAACGGTTGAAGATGATTCCTATTATAGCATAGAGTATCATCAGAAATGGTTAGAACATCTGCTACAGGATTCAACAGAAGATTTTATAAGCTTTATGCTGTATCAGACATATCTTTTTAAGGTGAAAAATGTAACTCAAAAGGAACATTTGTCAGAAACATTGAAAAGGACACAAAAGGAACTTCAAAAAGCAGAGAATAGAAAGACAACATTGACAGCAAGAAATGAAGCTCTGAAAGAAAAACAAAAAATATTAAAAGAAAAAAATGCTGATCTTAAACGTCAGCTTACAGAACAAAAGAAAAAGAATGAGGCTCTTGGGAAGAAGCTGAGGACTGTTGAACAGGAGAATCAGAAGATAAGAGCATCCTGGTCTTTCCGGATCGGAAAAGTCCTTGTGTGGCTGCCCGGTAAGATCAAGCGGTTATTTCGAAAGCAATAAAACAATTTAAAATCGCACTGCGACAGGAAAAATCTTATTTTAAGTAGAAAAAATGTTGCATTATGTCGAAAAGTTGAGTATAGTATAAACAGATGTACGCAGATGGAAGCGTGCATCTGTTTAAATGAATACAAAAGTAATAAAAGAAAATTGGGGGGAGAATCATGAACGTAATTCTGAAAGTTCACAATCAATTCAGCAAGCAAGAATTAAATCTGATCCATGTTCTACATCGGGAGATGGTAGCATGATGGTCGCATTAGCCTTAGCAGTTGTTGTATTAGTCATAATTATCTGTATTCTTCTGGTAGCTTTTGCAGAGCAAAGAGTGCAGTATGAGACCAGAATTTTAAACCTGCAAAAGGAACATAAACAGTTTTTAGAAGAATTAAACCGTAGGATCGAAGATATGAGAGCGGAGAATCTGTAGAGAAGTTTATCTGTGACCTGTTCAAAAAAGAATCCGGTAATGAAAAACAAAAATATTTACATTTTCCATTGAAATGTTATACTAATGCTGTATATTGTGCAGTATTTCCGAGGACATATCGTGACTGCCGCATATATTGATATTAGGAAACGAAATGGAGTAAGTCTGAAATGGAATTTGAAAATGATGTTAAAACAGTCATTGCAGAAATGGCTGAGGAATTAAATAAGAATTATTCAGATCAAAAATTATTTGATCTTTCACTGGGTGAACGCCTTCCGCAGAAAGATGAGATCATTGATTTTGTAGATGAACTTCGGAAAGTAACATTTCCGGGCTTCTTTGGTAGAGAGAATATGGCATATGCTAATAAGAAATATTTTGCAGGACATAAGTTATCGTTGTTATATGATAAGTTGTTCCGTCAGATCAAGGTAGCATTGAGCTATAAAAACGGTGCCAAATCCTATCAGGAGATCACAGAAGATGCACAGGAGAAGGCACTGGGCTTTATCCGAAGGATACCGGAGGTGCAGGCGTTGCTGTGCAAAGATGTAGAAGCAGAATATAATGGAGATCCTGCAGCGAACAGCAGGGAAGAGATCATCTTCTCTTATCCGGGTTTATTTGCGATATTTGTATATCGATATGCGCATGTGCTCTATCAGATGAAGGTGCCGTTTATTCCAAGAATCATGACAGAATATGCGCATGGCGAGACAGGAATTGATATTAATCCGGGTGCAAATATCGGCGAATATTTCTTTATTGATCATGGAACGGGAATAGTTATCGGTGAGACCACCGATATCGGAAATAATGTAAAGATCTATCAGGGAGTTACTCTTGGTGCACTGTCGACCAGAAAAGGTCAGCAGCTATCCGGCGTAAAACGTCACCCAACCATAGAAGACAACGTAGTCATCTATGCAAATACAACCATTTTAGGTGGTGAGACCATTATTGGTGCAAATTCCGTAGTGGCGGGAAATACCTTCGTAACGAAGTCCATCCCTGCAAACACCAAAGTTGCCTCCACTATGCCGGAACTCGAAATTAAAACCTCGAACTAAACGGACAAAACAGATGAACTATCCACAACAGCCTGACTATAATTGACTCGCACAATTTCTATTCGATGCACATGCCTGATTCGTAAATACTCCTGTGCCAACTCGTCCTTCGGACTCAAACAGGCACCCGTATTTACTGGCAATGTGCATCTCATAACGAAATTTTCGCTAATGTCAATATATAGTCAGGCTGTTGTAGATAATTTATCTGTTTTTGTCTTTGATACAGATATAAAGTCTGCGTATCCGGCTGCTATATAAACAATGACATTCATGTAGTTTCATGATGAGATACACTCTAGCCGTCAGCACCAAGCCCATGTCTGAACCCGTAAGGGTGAGTTTGGGCGACTGCTGACAAATGGGCGAGTGTATCGAGTAGAAACGAAATGAGTCATGTGTTTATATAGCAACCGGGTATGCAGACTTTATATCGTCATGAAAGACATTACAAATACCGGAACATTTCTTTGGCGTCTTCTTTTTTGGTGGAGTCGGCGATCATTGTCACTTCAACCTTGACGGTCTTATTGCCGAATCCAATCTCGATAACGTCGCCAACTTTTACATCGGTGGATGCTTTGGCGACTTTATCGTTTATCATAACACGTCCGGCATCGCAGGCTTCATTTGCGATGGTTCTTCTTTTGATCAGTCTTGAAACCTTTAAATATTTGTCTAATCTCATTTGTATATCTCCTTTTGTATTTTAAATGATAGTGTTCTATATAGTCATAAAAGTATTTTGTTGGAGGTCTTATGCCATCCCGTTTGCTGTTTTGTATTTGAAGAGCATCTCGGCATGATTCTGTTCTTCAATCTGGATGTCGGCAAGAAGCTTGCGGATTGCACTGTCGCCAAAGATGAATACATCACTGTTATATTCAGAGGATGCGAGCTTTTCACTGGTGATACAGTCCGTTGCAAGAAAGGCATCGTCCTTCTTGTCCTGAGACTGTCCGAGCTGGCTGTAGGTAGCTTTTGGGTCATAGTCTCTGCCATCACTGTCATTGCAGTTGCAGCTTGGCACGGTTCCGGTCAGAACCTGCTCCAGACTGTCGTAGTGCTTCTGTTCATTCCTTTTCAGCGTGGTAAATAATTCCTGTAACACAGGATCCTTTGCCTGAGCTGCATATTTGCCGTATTTGTCAATGCAGGCCTGTTCCAGTGTCTGAAGATCCTTGATAGCCTGTTTTTCTTTCTCTTTTAAAACCATAGTTATTGCCTCCTGTATTTTATATGGGTTGGTACATATAACAAGCCCACATAGATAAATGTGTGGTGCTCTGTTTTTGCATCTGTAAGAAGTATTACCAGAAGACAATCGGATTATTCCGGAAAACAGAAAAACAAAAGGGATGCTGATTTATACGATGCAGCATCCCTTAAGTACTTGATTCATTCTATAAAAACTAGTTAAGTGAATCCTTTAAAGCCTTACCAGCTTTGAATTTTGGAGACTTAGAAGCAGCGATTGTCATTGTTTCGCCTGTTCTTGGGTTTCTACCTTCTCTTGCTTCTCTTTCAGCAACTTCGAATGTACCGAAACCAACTAACTGAACCTTCTCACCCTTCTTTAATTCTTCAGCTACAACGTCTGTAAAAGCCTTTAAAGCCTTCTCAGCATCTTTCTTTGATAATTCTGTCTTTTCTGCCATAGCAGCAACTAATTCAGTCTTGTTCATCGAAAAAATCCTCCTAAAATACTCATAATATATTATCCTGGTGAGCTAAACCGGATAACTCCTGGCGTAGATCACGCCCCAACATGTATATTTATACCTAAAATGCCAGTATTTGTCAAGGTTAGAACGCCATTTTGCCTTGAAAAACCTAGATTTTTCGCTGCTTTTCAAGGCAAATGACACAGAATTAGTTCTCCATCTGTTTTCCGAGAAAATTAGCAGCAATGATCGCAGTTTTTTGTTCTGTTTCACCGAAACGCATTTTGTCATCCTTACTCAACACAATGACTGCACCGATCGCGTCGCCCTCACAAATGATTGTCTGAATTACCTGACCTGCATATGCTGTATCATCTGAAGTGATATTGACATATCGGGTATCGCCATGTCGGGCAATAATATTTTCTCGATCGTTAATGACTTCCTCCAGATCTTTGTGGATTGCTTTGCCTACCAGATCTTTCTTGGGCATTCCGGCGACAGCAATGATCTGATCACGATCGGCGACACAGACCGGACAACCAAGGATCTGTGAGATGGAATCCACATACTGTTGAGCAAAGGTTCCAAGCTCTCCAAGCGGGGAATATTTTTTTATGATAACTTCGCCGTCTTTTCCGGTAAAGATTTCGAGTGGGTCGCCTTCCCGGATCCGAAGCACGCGGCGGATCTCTTTTGGAACAACGATCCGGCCAAGATCGTCGATACGTCTGACAATTCCAGTGGGTCTCATACTTGTATTTTCCTCCAATGTCATATTTTGTAAGAATGTCTTAACTGTTCTGTTATGATCCATTCTCTTTTGCTAAGTTTTAGCTTTGTAGTTAGTATGTGGCAAATATGTGGATTTATGCATTCGCGAAGATACTTAAGCAGCAAAGCTATTATTATAAATAATATAAAATTATTTTTTTATATGCTCGGTACAGATATCAGGATTACGTCATAATTTAAGCAGTGTGAATGACCATCTGTCAAAACCTATCAATATCGGCAAGATGGAAGAACTGTTTGTTGAGATATGGAATTGAGAACATGTTCTACTGCAGAAATAAGCTTCATATATTGTTCTAACAGACTTAAGAAAGCTTCTGAAGGCTTTTGGCGGAAGGGTGGAGCATGGAGAAAACGCAGAATACTACGAGCGGGCATAAGCTTATTATGGATGCAAGAAAGGAGGCCAGAATAACCGGAGTGGAGAAGGTCATCTCATTTGAGCCGGATCTGGTATTTTTGATCACTGAAGCTGGCAAGATGAAAATAACCGGAAAAGATATGCATATGACAAATCTGGATATTGAGAAGGGGCTGCTTGATCTGACAGGTAAGGTTGACTGTATCTGTTACATGACGGATAAAGAGAACGGAACATTTTCAATTAAGAGGCTGTTCAAATAATGACAGAGATGTTGGAGCAGCAGTCAACAGCCTTTGCAGTATGCGTATTATTCGGGGCCGGGATAGGATTGATCATAGGCTTATTTAATGCTTTTAAAAAAGTGATAAATATAAAAGACGCTTGGATTGGCTTTATAGATCTCCTTTTTTGGCTGGTATTATGTGCGACAGTAATTTGGACGACATTTACCTATAACAGCGGCGTGATACGTTTGTATATTTTTTTAGGATTTTTTTCTGGAATCGGACTGTATTTTTCTACTATAAATTGGGCTGTTTCCAGACTCTTAAACTATATATTGTGTGAGTTGAAAAAGGGGTTGAGAAAAGTGATTTTCCAGGCAAAAAAGCTTGTTGACATAATTTGTTCGAGAAGGTAAAATTATGTCAATGCACTTCGAAAACACTGTTTTTTTAGGAAAACAATGCATCGAAAAAAGAAGCCTGACAATAGGGGAATGGATTATGGGTAGAACAAATACCAGAAGAAAACAATCAAAGATATGTACAGCGATCATTATTGTTTCGCTTCTGCTGTTAGCAGTGATCGTGGTAGTAAAATCTATCTCGCTTCGTGAACAGAAAGCAGAATTAAAGGTTCAGGCAGCAGAGATCTCAGCACAGATTGAAGAAGCACAGGATGAACATAAGAAGCTGGAAGAAAAAGAAGAATATATGAAGACGAAAAAGTACGTTGAGGAAGTAGCCAGAAATCAGCTCGGTCTGGTATATCCTGACGAAATAGTGATTCGTCCGAAGGAATAAGTACATAAAAGAGCCGGAAAAATAAAAAATAGTCAGAATAAAGCGATTGCTGTTTTCAGCATTCGCTTTTTTTTTACGTGTTATCTCCGTATAATGTCTGACACTTAAGGCGAAAAGGGAGGACACATATATGAATGAAAAAAAAGTGAATCGTATGCTGTTATATCTGATCGGATTCCTATGCGGACATTCTGCGATCGTTGGTATGCATCCGTTTATGGTTCCGATGCTTATTGCAGTTTATTATATGAAACAGAGTACGTTCGGTCTGTTCACAGCAATGCTTTTTGGCGGGGCGGTGTTATATGGCGGACAAGGTTGGAACACGGGGCAGATATTTCGGATGGGACCGTATGTGATGGGAACGGGTGAAAACTCTGCTGCTTATTTCTTAATAAAATACAGTGTGATCCTGGTGGCTGTTCTGGTCTGCATGAACCTTGAAGGTGGGTTGAAATGCAGGCGATCGGGAGGAACTCGTACATATCTGATACTTGCCGGAAGCTGTGGATTAATAATATTCGTCTGGTCATTTATATGTGGTATGTACATTTTCGGTATGCAGGATGCGGCGCTTATGGCTTTATTTGAAACAGTGATATCTGTCGGAACGATACCTGTATTTCAGACAGGAACACAGGTTTTGTTATTACAGAAAAGAGAGAGAGAGAAGTACAATGAAGAATTGCTGGGGGTTCTGGTTCTGACTGCTGTTTGTATGTGGGGGATGCCATATATGATCGGTAGGGCAGTGAGCTGGCTGTTAATGTGTAGCCTTTATGTGTCGTGGTATACACTTCACAGGTTTGGTGCGGGTTACGGAATGGCTGTCACAGGCGTATGCGGATTCATTGCGGCGGTTAAGAGCGGAAGACCGGAATTAGTCGGTGGATTTTTTATATTTGCAATATTGATCCTTGCAGGGCGCGCACTTTCGGATAAAAGAAAAATGGGAACCATTATGGCGGTAACTGTAGCCTGTATTCTGACGGGATTTATGTACGATGATTATTTCCTGACATTTGAGGGAATCAAAAGTGTGGGAAGTGCGCTGCTGATCTTTGCGGCGACCCCCAAATGGTTGCTTACGGTTCAGGATGGATGGATTCAGTCACAGTATAATCTTCAGACTGCGACTGAGATGAACCGTATCACGGCAGAGAAGATACGTGAATTATCCGGGGCATTTAAACGGATCGAATATACATTGGCAGGATGTGGACCTGCTGCAGCAAGAGTAGATCTGGGTGAGGTCGGAGATATGATCGGAAGATTTTCCGATAATCTGGCAACTGCTGAACCGGTTTCATTGAACAGGGAAGAACGGCTTCGTGCAAGCTTTATGGAGCATGGGGTTGTCATGACACATTTATCATCTATGAAGAATGAGATGAATCATATTCAGTATTATATAACAGCAAGAACGAAGAATAAGAGGATCATGTTGTCGAGAGATGCGGCAGAAATCATGTCTGAGGTATTGGACAAGCAGATTCGTGTGTCAGAGGATGCACCTGCGATCATATCGGAAAATGATCGTGTGGTCGTATTTGAGGAATGCGCAAAATATCGCTGCACATATTTTGTCCGCAGAATTAAAAAATATGGGTCAAATGTCTCGGGGGATAATTTTTCGGTAAAGGAGCATGAGGATGGCAGGCTTATTATGATGATATCAGACGGAATGGGCAGCGGTAGTCTTGCGTCCTGCGAAAGTACATTGATGATCGATACAATGGAGGAATTACTGGATGCCGGATTTGATCCCTCTTATGGAATAACATTTTCAAATGACTGCATATCGGCAAAGAACAGTGGGAGGTGTTTTACGACATTTGATATGGGAATCATAGATCTGTACAGCGGAGAATTGACACAGTATAAGCAGGGGGCAGCACCGACTTATATTATTCATGAAGGGGATACGGAGGTGCTGCGGGGAGCATCCCTGCCGATCGGTATCCTTGAATCTGCAGAATGCGATGTGATCCATCAGGAACTACAGCCGGAAGATCGGGTAGTGATGGTAAGTGATGGAGCTTTGGGAGATGAGGATGAGATGCAGGAGATCATTTCCACGCTGAAAACGGATGACTGCAAGGAGACACTTGATCGTATTGTCTCACAGGTGCTTTTTCGCTGTAAAGGTAAACTTGAGGATGATGT
Organism: Clostridium sp. AF15-41; assembly: GCF_003604095.1. NCBI lineage: Bacteria > Bacillati > Bacillota > Clostridia > Eubacteriales > Clostridiaceae > Clostridium > Clostridium sp. AF15-41. The sequence continues at coordinate 15,651 of NZ_QTMQ01000018.1, read as the reverse complement.
GACGGTGATCGTGGCAAAATTGGAAATAGCATAAACTTTCTGGTTTGTTACTTGAAATTTATAGCGGGCTTGTATTAAGATAACGAAGAAATGTATATGACCGGATGTAAAATAACGAAGCTGCATATATCGGTGGATGTAGGATTTTAAAGAAACGTATATACAATATGCATACAAAGATACAGGTAATGAATATAGATGATCGAATATCCGAATCATAGAAGACGGACAGGTGTGGAAAACATATGACAGAAAATACATTAGAAGAACAGATTTATCAATTTATAAAAGAACAGAATTTGCTTGAAGCAGGAGATAACTGCATCGTTGGTGTGTCCGGCGGAGCGGATTCCATCTGCCTGCTGACGGTTCTTGCAGGACTTCGGGAGAAAATAGAACTCAAGTTATATGCGGTCCATGTTAACCATATGATCCGCGGAACAGAGGCAGATGCAGATGAATCTTATGTGGCAGAGTATTGTAAGAAGCTTGGAATACCATGTGACTGTTACCATATCGATGTGCCGCAGCTTGCAAAGGAACAGAAGCTGACGGAGGAAGAAGCGGGAAGAAATGCCCGGTATGAGGCATTTGCCCGGGCAGCGGACAAGTATGGCATCACTGATTATAAGGTGGCAGTTGCTCATAACAAAAATGATGTAGCAGAGACGGTATTGCTCAACATGGTAAGGGGAACGGGGATTGCCGGAATAGCCGGGATACCGGTAAAGCGGGACCGGATCGTGCGTCCGTTACTTTCATGTACCAGAACGGAGATTGAGGCTTATCTGGAACAGCAGGGGATACAGTATTGTACGGATTCCACAAATCTGGAAAATGATTATGCCAGAAATAAGATCCGTAATCAGGTGATTCCGGCATTTAATGAGATAAACACACAGGCAGCGGCACATATCAGTCAGGCAGCAGCCTATGCGGCTATGTATGATACCTATGTGATGAAGCAGGTAGGATATTTTCTGGATGAACATATGGAGATACGGAAACAGACCGGAAAAACAGATGCATATGTATTGGAAATCGGGAAGCTACGGGAACAGGATGAACTGATCGAGGATCTTGTGATCTTAGAATTGATTGGCAGAGTCAGCGGCGGAAGAAAGGATATCGGTCAGAACCATGTAAGAGAAGTGAAGAAGCTGTATCAGGCAGCTGCGGGAAGCCGGATCATGCTTCCGCATGGTGGAATGGTATATCAGAATTATGGATATCTGTGTTTTGAGAAGACAGCAGAGGGTGCACGCGATGTCGACTGGCAGGAGATAGTTATAAAAGGTGCAGGTGAATATATCCTGCCCGGAATGGGAAGGATGAAGATTGAAATATTTGAGAAATCTGTTCATTTAGATTTAACAAAAAAAGAGTATACGAAGTTTGCAGATTATGATAGAATACAGAATGGCATTACTATCAGGAAATATATGGAAAATGACTATATGGTGATCGCATCAGACGGCTCAACGAAGAAGATAAACCGGTTATTTTCATCCTGCAAGATACCGGTGGCAGAGCGTTTGCAGATACCGCTTGTAGCTTCCGGACATGACATCATCTGGGCAGTAGGCGTCCGGTTGAGTGAGAAGTATAAGGTACGGCCTGATACAAAAAGAGTAATATGTTTAGAATATATACCAGAAGGAGAAAATGAAGATGAAAGAGCAGATTAAAGTCATGATATCTGAAGCAGAAGTAGATAACAGAATCTCAGAGATGGCAGCAGCTATTGATAAAGCATATGCAGGAAAGACCGTTCATCTGATCGGAATATTAAAAGGAAGTGTATTCTTCATGTGTGAGCTGGCGAAGAAGATCACGGTTCCTGTAACCATGGATTTTATGTCAGTCAGCAGTTATGGAGATGATACGAAATCATCAGGAATTGTGAAGCTGAATAAGGATCTGGACGAATCAATAGAAGGAAAAGATGTGATCGTCGTTGAAGATATTCTCGATTCAGGAAGAACGCTGTCGTATCTGATCAAATTATTAAATAACAGAAAGCCGGCGAGCATGCAGGTAATAACGCTGCTTGATAAGCCGGAGAGACGTGTGATTCCGGTTGAATTATATATGACAGGATTTACGATCCCGGATCGTTTTGTAGTAGGATATGGACTTGATTGTGCACAGAAGTACAGGAACCTTCCATATATCGGAGTGATTGAACAGTAGATATCAGACTGTTTATATAAAAAGACAGACCAAGATGAAGGAGTAGACAATGAATAAGAAGAGAGCAAGAAGTGCTGTTGTGATCTATGCGATCATCCTTATTGTCGGATTCCTGCTGATCAACAAATGGCTGGGTGGCAGCAGTAATATTGCAACCAATTACAGCTATACGGAATTTTCGGCAGATCTGAACGCGGGAAATATCGCAGCGGTAGATATTACACAGAATACAAATGTGCCGACAGCAACCGTAGATGTGGAGTTTGTTTCCGGAAAACAGCTTACATTCTATGCGGCAGATGTTAATGAGATTATTAAGATCTATAATGACTATGAAGCAGCAGTTGATAAGAAGAATGCGACGGCATCTGCAGAGGATCAGGTAAAACTGGCAAAGTATAATCTGTACGATGTGCAGAAGGAAAGCATGCTTGGCATGTGGATCCCATATCTGATCATTATGATCATTATGGTCATTATCATGACATTCATGATCGGACGGATCCAGGGCGGAGGATCCGGCGGACAGATGATGAACTTCGGAAAGAGCCGTGCCAAGAAGAATGAAGATATCGGAAAGACGGTTACATTTAAAGATGTAGCAGGACTGGATGAGGAGAAAGAAGATCTGGAAGAGATCGTCAGCTTCCTTAAGAATCCGGGAAGATTCGTAAAGGTTGGAGCCAGAATCCCTAAGGGTGTTCTGTTAGTAGGCCCTCCGGGAACCGGTAAGACATTGATGGCAAAGGCGGTTGCAGGCGAAGCCGGTGTACCGTTTTTCAGCATTTCGGGATCTGATTTCGTGGAAATGTTTGTCGGTGTCGGTGCTTCCCGTGTAAGAGATCTGTTTGACGAAGCAAAGAAGAATGCTCCATGTATTATTTTCATCGATGAGATCGATGCTGTTGCAAGACAGCGTGGTACCGGACTTGGCGGTGGACATGACGAGAGAGAGCAGACCTTGAACCAGTTACTTGTTGAGATGGATGGTTTCGGTGTAAATGAAGGAATTATCGTTCTTGCAGCAACCAACCGAGTAGATATTCTTGACCATGCGATCTTGAGACCTGGTCGTTTTGACCGTAAGGTATTCGTAAACCGTCCGGATGTCAAGGGCAGAGAAGAGATCCTGAAGGTTCATACAAAGAATAAGCCACTTGCAGAAGATGTAAATCTGAATGATATTGCAAGAACAACGGCAGGTTTTGCAGGTGCTGATCTGGAGAACCTGATGAACGAAGCTGCCATCTGTGCAGCAAAGGATAACCGTGCTTATATCGTAAAAGAAGATGTAGATAAATCATTTATCAAAGTAGGAATCGGTGGAGAGAAGAAGAGTCGTCTGGTACCGGAGAGCGAGCGCAGAATCACCGCTTATCATGAATCCGGTCATGCGATCCTGTTCCATCTGCTTCCTCATGTGGGACCGGTTTATACCGTATCTATCATCCCGACCGGAACCGGTGCAGGTGGATATACGATGCCGCTTCCTGAAAATGATAACGTATTCATGACAAAGGCAAAGATGTTAGAGGATATCAAGGTAAGCCTTGGCGGACGTATCGCAGAAGAACTGATTCTTGAGGATATCACAACAGGTGCTTCGCAGGATATCAAACAGGCAAGCCAGTATGCCAGAGCAATGGTTACCAAGTACGGTATGTCTGAGAAGCTTGGTCTGATCAATTACGAAAGTGATGATCAGGAAGAAGTGTTCCTTGGACGTGATCTTGGTCATGCAAAGAATTACAGTGAGAAGGTTGCGGGAGCGATCGATAAGGAAGTTAAGCGTATCATCGATGAATGTTACGCAGATGCCAGAGCGATCCTTGAAGCACATGAAGACATCCTTCATAAATGTGCAGCGCTTCTCCTTGAGAAAGAGAGAATCGACCGGGCTGAGTTTGAAGCATTGTTTGATGATGTCCCAAATGCAAACTCTGCTGCAAACGCAGAGCCTTCAACAATATAGACAATAGTAACACAAACAAATTGATTGAAAACCAATAAAAATTTGTACATGTTGCACAAAAACGGCGTTTTTTGAATAATTTCAAAAAACGCCGCTCTCTGTTTTGCACAATAAAATTTTTAAAATAAAAAAATGTTTGGGCAGACTTTTAGAAGCATTTGTATATAATAATACTTGTAACCCCCCAATACATTATATAGTTTTGGCTACACCCCATAAGTAACAAAATACCTTCTCCAAAAGAGGCAGTCGTGCGTTGACTGTCTCTTTTATTTTTTGGCGGGCACCACCGATTCATCCTGACGGTCTGGGGCTGCCTGTCTATCTGCATTATAAATAACTTTCTGCGGTTTCTGTTCACTGCACATGTCTGATTCGTAAATGCTCCTGTGCAACTCGCCCTTCGGGCTCAGACAAGCACCCGCATTTACTGACAATGTGCAGTAAACGACGAAATCCTCAAAAACGTTATATTATAATACAGATAGACAGGCAGCCCCAGACCTATATGTCTTATCTTTTGCCTAGACAATTTTCATGGCAATAGTCCGTATAAAAAGCCCCACAGCATCCTCCGCCGCTTCCCGGGGGTCTGCCCCTGTTATAAATACCATTGCGAGGCTTTCGTTATTGTTGAATCAGAGTAAGCTACACTAACCTCAAACTACGCTAGCGCTTGTTTTCGCTAAGTGTACTTACATGGCACGCACTAACCTCAGACTTCGCTTTAACGCTCGTCTTCACTAAGTGCTCCGCTCAGCCGAAGGCGAGTTAGCACAGGAGTATTTACGAATCAGACATGTGCAGTGAATAGAAAACGTAGCAAGGTATTTATAACAGGGGCAGACCCCCGGGGAGCGGTGGAGGATGCTGTGGGGCTTAGTTTTTGCCATTGGTTGTCAGCATAAAAAGGTTGTCTATTTATTAAAAAAGTATTAGAATGAAAAGGCATAAACGAAAGGGAGAGTTTTGAATGTCCGACAAATACACGAACGCAGAAAGAATTCATGATTATATATATGATCTGAAGCCGGTTATCAATGTAGGGGGATTGTTTTCCGATGGTTCTGAATACTATAGAATACCGCAGGAGCCTGGAATCAATGACCAGGTGAAGGTTAGATTTCGAACATGTGCAGATAATGCTGATGAAGTTTATTTGATCTACAATGGCGAGAAGCTCGTCATGTCTGTTGAAGAATCCGATGATTTATTTGATTACTATACGGCGGTGATCCCCGCCGGAGAGAAATATATATCCTATTATTTTGAGATACATTCAGGCTGCGTGACCTGTTATTATAACAGGATCGGTGTACAGAAGAATGTGAATCCGGACTATAACTTTGAGATCTGTCCGGGCTTTGATGTACCGGATTGGGCAAAGGGAGCTGTCTTTTATCAGATCTATGTGGATCGTTTCTGTAATGGAGATCCATCGAACGATGTACTGGACAACGAATACTGCTACATCGACAGTCCTACCAGACAGGTGAAGGACTGGTATGAATATCCGGCAAATATGGATGTCGGACGTTTCTATGGCGGAGATCTTCAGGGTGTTAAGGATAAGTTAGACTACCTGCAGGATCTGGGCGTAGATGTTATCTATTTTAATCCGTTATTTGTATCACCATCCAACCACAAATATGATATTCAGGATTATGATTATATTGATCCGCATTTCGGAAAGATCGTTGTGGACGAGGGCGAATGCCTGCCGGATGGCGTAAAAGAGAATAAAAGAGCAACAAAATATATCAGCCGTGTAACCGACAAACGGAATCTGGAAGCCAGCAATCATTTTTTTGCAGAACTGGTGGAGGAGATCCACAGTCGTGGTATGCGTGTTATCTTAGATGGTGTATTTAACCATTGCGGTTCCTTCAACAAATGGATGGATCGTGAGTGTATCTATGAGAATCAGGAAGGCTACGAGAAGGGAGCATATGTATCCTGGAGCAGTCCGTATAAGTCATTCTTTAAGTTTTATAACGAAGAGGTATGGCCGTATAATACCACCTACGATGGTTGGTGGGGGCATGATACACTTCCTAAGCTGAACTATGAAGATTCCCCAAAATTAGTGGAATATATTTTGAATATAGCAAAGAAATGGGTATCTTCTCCATATAACGTGGATGGCTGGCGACTGGATGTTGCAGCTGACCTTGGACATTCAGAGGAATACAATCACAAGTTCTGGAGAATGTTCCGTGATGCAGTCAAAGAGGCAAATCCAAATGCAATTGTACTGGCAGAGCATTATGGAGATCCAAAGCCTTGGTTAAAGGGCGATCAGTGGGATACCGTTATGAACTATGATGCATTTATGGAGCCGATCACCTGGTTCCTGACTGGTGTTGAGAAACACAGTGATGAGTTCCGTGGTGATCTGTTGGGTAATCCGGATACATTTATGGGAGCCATGAATTATCATATGGCGAGATTCCAGCGTCCATCCCTTGAGATTGCGATGAATGAATTGTCGAACCACGATCATTCCAGATTCTTAACCCGTACAAACCGGAGAGTCGGACGTACGCATACGATGGGACCGCAGGCGGCAAATGAGGGTATCGATAAGAGTATATTCCGTCAGGGTGTTGTATTCCAGATGACCTGGCCGGGAGCTCCGACGATCTACTATGGCGATGAAGCAGGACTTTGCGGCTGGACCGATCCGGATAACCGTAGAACTTATCCGTGGGGCAGAGAAGATATGGAGCTGATCCGGTTCCATAAGGACATGATCCGCATCCATAAGAACTATGAGGCTTTGATCCGCGGCTCAGTTATGTTCTTATATGGAGCACATAAGATCATTGCTTATGGACGGTTCACAGATACAGAGCAGCTGGTTGTGATCCTGAATACAAATTATGAAGATATCGATGTGAAGCTGCATGTCAGACGGATCGGTGTCAAGAATCATGAGGTTATGCGCAGAGTGATGTTCACAAATGAAGAAGGCTACAGTCTGGAAGCCTGTGACTACAAGGTAGAGCATAATATGCTTTATCTGAAGGTACCGAAGATGTCGGCTATGGTTCTTGCAAACGTGGGAAGGGATATTTAAAGAGGAAACTAAAGCCTTGAAAAGTGATTTTGAGAGAAAAAGATTCATACAACGATTTGTGATCCTGTCTGTAATACTGTTGGCAGTGGTTGGAATCGGTATACGGTTCCTGTTCGGTGGCGATGAAAAGAGAATTGCGGTTATCCTGCTGATATTAGCGGTCGGGCTTGTAATTCTGTTTTTCATCAGTTATCGGGAGATCAACCATACTTATCGGGAGATTGAGCATGTGTCGGATGAGATGCTTCGTGTAGTTCAGGGAGAAGATGAGCTGCCGGAAGAAGAATACATGCAGGGTACGATCGGAATCTTATATACGAACTTTTATAAGATGGTGACATTTTTAAAAGAAAGCAAAGAGCGGGAAATGTCAGAGAAAGTATTCTTACGTGATATCATGTCAGATATCTCTCATCAGCTTAAGACACCGCTGGCATCCTTAAATGTATTCATCGATCTGCTGTTAGATGATTCCTTTACAGATGAAGAAAAACGGATGCGGGTGCTTAACGAATCAAAAAATCAGCTTACCAGAATGGAATGGATGGTATTATCTCTTTTAAAGCTTGCCCGGATTGAAGCGGGAGCAATCCAGTTTGACCGGAAAGAATGTGATCTGAAGCTGTTATTATTACAGGCAAGAGACAGCGTAACCTATCTGACGGAGAGTAGGGAACAGGAGGTTCATGTGATCTGTGAGGATGGCAGGAAGCTGGTCTGTGACGGTGACTGGCTGGTAGAGGCGATCATCAATCTTTTAAAGAATGCCTCAGACTACTCACCGGAGAAAACAGAGATCACGGTTGAGGTAGAACACAATCCGGTCTTTACCAGGATCTATGTCAAGGATCATGGAATGGGGATCGCAGAGAAAGATCTCGGAAATATATTCAAACGATTCTACCGTGTACACCATGATGTGAATCCAAACAGTGTCGGAATCGGCTTATCCCTTACAAAGTCTATCGTAGAGGGAATGGGTGGCAAGATCACGGTACGGAGTGAAGAAGGGGCATACACCTGGTTTATCATTACATTTGTACATGTAGATTAAGTTGATTCTAAAAAGAAGTCTAAAGAAATTATAATTTAAAAGGGGGGGTAGTATGAAACGCATACAAAAGAAAAGCGTAATACTTACAAGTCTTATATTCACCATTATTTTATTATTAAACTTAATACCATTTTCTGCCAAGGCAGAAGAACAAAGAGGAAAACCGCAGGCACTTTCATGGCTCAAAGAAATGGGTGAAGAAAGTGGGGAATGGAAAAATGCAGGACTTCCGAATTTCACCTGTAATGCAATGGCAGTATTGCGTGAAGAAAAAAATGAAACAGACAGTACGTTTTTAACAAAATGGGAGCAGGAACATACGGTGCTTAACGTAGATGAACTGGCACATCTTGCATGGGCAAGGGGATGTCAAAGCTATCTGGATACAGCCTGGGAGTGGCAGAATGAGGATGGCGGATTTGGCCTTACAGAATCCTATACGAGCGATGTGTATGATACTATGCTGGTATTGCTGGCACAAGAAGCAGTATGGGAAAAAGACGGACTGGAAGAAATCACAGATAGTACGGAACAGAAATATCATTCAGATAGGATGACGAAGGCTGTTAATTATCTGATTGGACAGCAGAAAGCGGACGGAGGTTTTGGTTATACAAAATTTGACATATCCGTACCGGAATTATCTGCACAGGTTGGTATCGTTTTGTTATTGGCGAGTGTTGACAATGCTTCTGTGTACGAAAAGTTGGACAGCTACTGCCAGAATGTTTTTACTGCAGATTTTTCTGAAGAGACATTTTTGGAACAGGCAAAACTGGCAGGTTATCTGTACAAAAGGGAATTAATAAATGATACCGATGATGTGGAAAAGAAGTTAAATGCTGTACAGGAAGAGGATGGCAGCGTATATGGAAGTGTAAAGGATACCATACAATATATTCTGTTGGTACGGGAAATCGAGCAGTACCATTCATTGAAGTTTGAAATAAAGAATCTGATAACGGAAGCAGACAATTATGTACTGGAAGCAGACAGGAAACAACAGGTATCATTACAGACAACCATACAATATACCATTAACCAGGAGATGAAGGCTGTTATTCGTTACACTTTACTGGAAGATGGGGAGATCATAAAGACAGAAGAAAAAGAATGTCTTTTTATTCCGAAACAGGAAGAACAGAAGACAGACGCTGTTATGGATATTGTTGCGACCGAAGGCAGGACATATGTACTCCGTACTGAAGTGCTGTCTAAGGAAGATGCGGGAATAGAGAATATATGGAAAAGTACTGAGTTTAATTTTACGGTGCATAAAAAGGAAAAGCCTGAACTGAAATTGACATGTACAGTTAAAGACGGTGAAGATTATGGTATAGAGCTTGACTGGAATGACATAACAAATGATGAAGAAAGATATGGTTACAGGGTATTTAGAAAGCAGGGAGACGGTGTTTGGGAGACACGCTCTACATGGAACGGAAATGAAAAGGTAAGGGTGCTTAATATATATCCTCGTTTAACGGCGGAAAATTATCTTGTCGACTGGATGGAAACGACTGTAAGCGGAACAGGTGAGCCGGCAGGAAAAGGCTTATTTGATATAGATACTGTTTATATAGATGATTATAATACCGAGCCTGAAGAATATCTGTTTGATGAGGACGGAAATTATAAATATGATGTTCTGATGTTTGGTTCAAGTGATTACAATGGACCTATAGGATCACCAAAAGATTTAAATGAAAAGTCATATATAGCAACTAAGAAATTTATAGATTCAGGCAGAGGTGCTTTGTTTGGACATGATACGCTCTGGTACAAGCCTTATTTTTTAAAATTTTCAGATATGCTTGGAATGAAAATGGGAGGCACTTCATCAGGATTTTCAAATAAAGTAAAAGTAGTAAAACAAGGGTTCCTTACAGGCTATCCATGGAATCTATCAGGTACACTTGAAATTCCATGGACACATACACAGGGACAATGTTCGGGCGGCAGTCTGGGATCGACTGTGTGGATGGAACTGGAGACGGATGGAAACTGTACGGATTCAGCTACCGGTGTGACATCAAGTGCCTATTTATTTACAAATAATCAGCTTGCGATGATACAGACAGGACACAGTAATGGACTTGCTACAGATGATGAGCGTAAGGTACTGGCAAATACACTTTTTTATTTAAAACAGTTTACATACAGTACAGGTTCAGCTGATAAATCATTTTACGATCTGGACGCGCCTGTTGTTGATGATCTGGAAATTTCGGATAACGGTATTGCAACTATATATGGCGAGGACAGGGGGACAACATATCAGTATTACGTTGAAGGAATAGCGGCAAGTTCTGAGACGGAGAACATACAGTCAAATATAGTGACGGCAACAGCTTTTTCAGGATTAAAGGGCTATATAGTGGAGGTAAGCGATAAGGAGTATATAGAGGATATTGCAGAGTATGATGAGAAAGGAAATCTTATATCTGACATAGTTCCGGCTAATCAGGATAAGGCAACTGTGAATCTTGGAGAATGTACCCCGGGAACTACTGTATATATTCATATACGTCCTGTTGATAATGCGGGAAATATCGGGGAAGAATTTGTTCAGGAGATAGAAATACCTGATAATGAATCGTATTTTGATCTTCCATATGCATTATTTGCAAGTGAGGAAGAAGTACAATTATTCTGTTGTCAGGCAGATGTAAAAGGTATTGTGTATGGAAACGAAACATTCAGATTTCAGGGAAGTACCTTAAATCTTCTTGGTACGGCATATTCTGCGGGAAAATTGCAGATAGCGGGAGGAGATCTTCATATAGCAGAGAAAATCGAAAATGCTTCGCAGATAGAACTTCCGAATTATATGACAGACATATTGGACAATATGAAACAGAATACGGGAATTGAAGAAATCGCAGAGTACAATATGGCAAATGTAACCAATCCTACTATATGTAAAACGACTACGAGAGCATGGTGCAATAGGGTTAATATATTCGCAGATTTAGTTTCGAACGGAGATATATCTTTTAATGCAAATGTTATGACTCTTGGATATAAAGATCCTGTAGTAATAGCTTCAGAAAATGGTGACATAACTATACAGGCGACAAACGTAAATGGAAACGGATTGATATATGCTCCAAATGGTACTGTTACAATAAATGTGTGTGATTTTGACTATAAAGGAAGCATAATTGCAAAGAAAATCAATATACAGGCAACTTATTACCAACATAAAATTGAGGATAAATAAATGATAGAAAAAATTAAAACTTATAAATATGGATATAAATGCATAGCAATGCTGCTTGTATTTGCGTTAAGTCTGAACATGCTTGCCGGCTGTGGAAAAAGCGGCAGTGTAAATAATACGGTGCAGGATGAATATAAAACGGAGAATACTGCGCCTGAAAAAGATACAGAGAAAGAGTCGGCGGATAGTCAGGAGAATACTATGCCTGCCTCAGAACTTCTTGGCACAGAACTTGATACGCTGGAAGATCAGGTAAAAAGTGGAAATGTGGAAGAGACAGCCACACATCTGTATGCTGTCGAAGAAGCCTTTGGACAGATGGCAGAAGAAGCTGAAGAAATAATCAGAAGCAGTGATGAATTAAGTAACCTGTCAGATGAAGCACAGTCTCTTCTGGAGAAAAGAAAAGGGGAATTTCAGGCAGAACTGTCGGAGAGGAAGAAAAAGGCAGAGGATATAGAGAAAGCCCTGAAGGAGGACATATCATCAGGAGATGCCGCTGAGGTATTGGGGCTCATAGAAGAAGCGAGAGAGCTGCTTAGAGCTGATGAAGATGTACATACATATGGATCAGAGATTTCGGATAAGCCGGAAGTATACAGGGTGGTTGAAGCGGAGCTTTATAATGCGGAAAAAAGTGATGTGGAGAATTTCACAGCAAAAGACTACACTTCGGAGATTTCAGATGAGAAGCTTATTTCCTGTACAGGGATTATGGAACTTACCGAAGAAATGAAGAAGCTTGCCGGTGAGCTTGATACGCCGCTTAATATATATAATTACATAAAGAACAACATAGATTATGAATATTACTACGGTAGCAGGAAAGGTGCTGCAGGAACATTTGAGTCAAAGGGTGGAAATGATGTAGACCAGGCAGGGCTTCTTATTGCTATGCTTCGATATAAGGGATATCCTTCAATGTATGTAGAGGGCAATATACTTCTTGAGCCTGAAAAAGCCATGGCACTTACGGGAGCTGATACAGCAGAGCATGCGGCGGCTGTACTTGCATCAAATGGGGTGCCTGTAACAAGGCTTACATCCGAAGGAAAAACCGTATATCTAAAAATAGAGCATGTATGGGTGAGAACCCTTGTACCTTACGGCAACTACCGGGGAGCGGGAGATGCAGATGGAGAGAGCGTATGGATAGACCTTGATACGGGAATTAAGGAATATGAGAGTGTACATAGTGTATATGATACGGTGTCAGGAGATACAGATGAAATTGCGGCAAAGCTTGATGAGGCTGTATCGTCGGGAGCTGTAGAGACATTCGAAAATGTTTACAATGATATTTATGCGGAATGTGAAGATTCATTGTCCGAAATGGATTTAAATAGTGTCTATTTCAGGAAACGTATAATAAAACAGAGAGATGAAGTGTATCTTCCACTTTCTCTGCAGTATGAGGTAGATAGTGAAGAGGGGACATTTGCGGAATTACCTGACCGATTAAGGGATCAGGTGACATTTGAAGTGGATGGCTGTACTCTTGGAAGTTTCAATGCGGATGAGCTTTCGGGCAAGAGTATACTTCTTTCTTATGAGGCTGCAACTGATGCTGACGAAGAGATCCTTTCGGGATATGGGGATATATTTACAACTCCATCGTACGCAGTACATATGATGCCTGTACTTTATGTGGATGGGGAGGCTGTAAGTGATAAGGAAGAGAAGCTTTTATACAGCCCTCTTGGAACGGACAGCAGCTTCAGCATAGTGTTCCATACAAATGAAGGGAACAACAGAATAACGAATACAATTACAGCAGGTTCGATGTATGCAGTAACCATTGATGTACAGAGCATAAGTGATGCGGATATGGAAAGTCTTTATGATGAGATAATCACTCTTAAGGACAGTGTGTCAGAGAAAAATGTCTATAGCCCTGAATATATGGGAAGATATCTTGAGATGACGGGCAAACTGTATTTTGCCCAGTTGGATTTGACATATGCCGCAGCAGCGGACAGTTATAATGTTGCAGCTACAAGAAATATAAGTGAAGCAATAACAGGTTATGAAGCTGAAAAGGAATACATCTATGGAATGGTAAGCGGGATTGATTTCGGCTATATGTTCATGGATGTGGATAAAGACAGCCACAGTGTGGTGAGCCTTCTGGGTGATGAGAATGCGGAGCGGGAATATCTGCTTACGACCGGTATAATGGGTTCGGAATATGAGAGTGGAATTTTTGAAGAACTTATGGGGGAACCTGCTGTTTCTACTATAAGTATACTCAAGGATGCTGTGGAAAGTGGAGTTGACATTCTGGCTATTAATTCTTCAAATCTTGAAGATGCTCTGATATTACTTGACACAGCGGACGAGGTGGTATCGGAGATAAGAACCGCGGCACAAAATGGCTATACGGTTTTCATTCCCCGTGAGGAAATGGTGCTTGGAAGCTGGAACGGAGTGGGTTATATAGTTCTCTCGGAAGACGGAACGGCTGCGTACAGGATATCGGGAGGTTTAAACGGTGGAAGTACCCAGAGCGAAGTAATATATGACACTATGGTTGAATTTGGACTTACACTTGTTGATATAACAGAGGGTATGCTCCTTATTTTCCAGTCAATAAATATGATGGCAGCAGCCGGGGCTGTATCGTTTCTTGGATCAGCACAGATAGCTCTTGCTGGTGTGTGCATAGGTGTGAGTGTATGGTCGTGCATACAGACCTTTAAGCTGTTTGATGCGTATATGGATGGTAATGAGGAAGCGGGAGAAATCATTGTCAAACAGACTATATTTGATGTGATACTTACCGTAGGACTTTCATTATTTTCAGAGCTTGCAAAACCGATATTGTCTCTTACACTGAAAAATAAACTTGTGAAGTCTCTAGGTGCTGATGTAGTAGAGGAGCTATTGGCAAACGGAGCGAAGCTGGAAGATATCAGCAAGCTGGTAACAAATCTTAAGAAGCTGGGACTTTCTGATGAAGTGATAAGTATGTTTGCAAAGAACTTCGGAGATACAGGACTTGACTGGCTGAGAAAGGCGAGAGGTCTTGGGGCGTCTCCTGATGTGTTGAAGCAGCTTTCACAGATGGATGGTTTTGCGGATAAGATGGACGAGATCTTCGAGCTGATGAAGGGTTCTTCGAAAAGCGCAGACGATGTGGCAGAGTGTCTTATCAAAAACGGAGATGAAGCAATAGAGATCATCCGGAAATATGGAGATGATGCAGTCGATGCGATTATAGTACATGGTGATGATGCTGTCACAATCATAGGGAAATACGGTGATGATGCTGTCGACAGACTCAAGCAGGGAAAGACGCCTGATGAGATTGAGAAGGAGCTTGGAGGCAAGTCTGGATTAACCAGTGAAAAGATAGCGGATATTTTAAATACTCCTAAAGGAAGCAGACCGACCCCATCAGAATATCTGAGCAAAGAGTATATAGATAATCATTTGTCAAAATTTGATGATGGAGCAGCATATATTTTATCAAAGAAAACATATGATGATTACTTTGATGGTAGAGATAAATTAGGCCGCTCGGATGGAACACAGTTTGTACTACCTAAAAATGAGGTTGATAGAGTGTTAAATAACGCAGGGGGCGATCTGACGAAATTAGAAAAAGAGCTGGGGTATAATATTGGTTCTCTAGAGAATGGTGATTATATAATAATGTATGTAAATAATCCTAAGAAATACAATATTTCACTTCCAAGCGGTAACGAGATGGGAGCAAATGATAACTGGATACCGGGTGGTTATACGTCAGGAGGAATACCGGAGGCTGTTGTATATGATCTTGATAATACACCAGAAGAAGTATATTTTAGCGAGCCGATAAAATTTAAAAGAAAATAAAGGAGATTAAGAGCATGATTGATTATGTAGGAATTGCAAGAAAAGCCGTAGAATGTGATGATATGGTAAAGC
>NZ_QTMQ01000018.1:0-208 GCF_003604095.1 Clostridium sp. AF15-41 | reverse complement strand
TAGGAATTGCAAGAAAAGCCGTAGAATGTGATGATATGGTAAAGCTGTTAGAGGGAAAGGGTGAGTATCATTGTGAATTTTTTTATTATGGTCTTGCAGGAATAGATATAACCGATTGGGGCAGTATTTTATCAAGAGGAATCTATGTATTGTATAATGAGGGGGGATATGACTATATTCCGGATATGATTATTGAAGCAATTAAAGA
>NZ_QTMQ01000017.1:16708-58527 GCF_003604095.1 Clostridium sp. AF15-41 | reverse complement strand
ATTTATATTTCATATATAGAATTATATTTCAAGCATAGGATATTATTTTATAAATGACATCACAGGTAATAACCTACAAATACAAATTATCTTATAGTAAAAGCAGTGCCAGCAATTATTTTTCGTTGTGCACTGCTTACTATTAACTAAATTTAGAAAGAGAGATTTTATTAAATGGCACTTTTAGATAAATTAACCTCCGGTTCTTCCTCATCTCCTGATAATTCCGGAATGAGCAAACAAGCAAAACTTGTATGTGAACTGGTCGCAGATTTCAATAGTAACAACCTTCTTACACAGATTAGAAATAACAATCGTTCCAAAAGCGACATTGATAAAACATATAAATATCCGGATCATTTTACCAGCGAATTAATAGAAACAAAGAATTTCAAAATGGAAATGTTAAAATGGAAAAATTCCCATAATCCATATGTCATCCTTCAATTTCATGGTGGCGGATATGTCGGAGCTTTTAAGACACAGTATCGTATGTTTGCCGGTTTATATTCAGAACTTGGGAAAGGCGCATCTGTTCTTTCCATTGATTATCGTGTTGCCCCGGAGAATCCATATCCAGCAGCTTTAAACGATGCCTTATATTCATATGACTGGCTGTTAACCCATGGCTACTCTGAAAACCATATCATTCTGGCCGGTGATTCTGCCGGTGGCGGATTAGCTATGGCATTATGCCATTATCTTGCAGATCGAGATCGTATTCTTCCTGCCGGAATCGTAGCTATGTCTCCATGGACAGACCTGACAGCAAGTGGTCCATCCTATACAGAGAATTTTGAGATTGATCCACTTTTTGGAAATACAAATGAAAGCTTAATCTACAACAGTGTTTATCCGGGAGCTCATGACTCAAGTGATCCTTATATCTCACCATTGTTTGGTGATTTTACCGGTTTTCCTCCGATGCTGATTCAGGTTGGATCTAATGAGATGCTTTTATCTGATTCTGTTCTTGTTGCTGAAAAAGCAAAAGCCCAGGGTGTAAAAGTTCGTTTATCCATATATGAGAATATGTTCCATGTTTTTCAAATGGGTATGACCCTTATGCCGGAATCCAAAAAAGCCTGGGTGGAGGTTTCTAAATTCTTAGAGCAATTAATGATATTCTAACAGATATATAGAATAAACGGATAGGATACTCTTACACATAAAAATTTAGTAAGTAAACAAACATAAGATAGGATTGTCTTACTATAAAGAAGCAATCCTATTTTATGTTTCACGTGAAACACAGACATATTTTTTATTATTATATGTTTCACGTGAAATACAATCATACTTGTTTATCATTACTTGTTTCACGTGAAACACAGCGAGGAATTCATCTCACGAGAACATCTTTTTTAATTTTTTCTACATTTTTCAAAATAATAGTAGATATTTCTACATATTAGTGTTATAATAAGTCCATCGAAACGCAGTCTATACGTTTTGATAAGATTGATGTGACTACACATAATATAGCAAAATTTAATCCCCCCCTTTTTTTAAATTGCTCTTTCCGGAGCCCGCTATATCATGTTACGTCACATCTTTCCTTTTATATAGACATTTTCTTGTACCCGTTCTGCTAATTTATTTTTTAATTAGTGTGACGGGATTTTATAATATATAGAGATTTTTTCATTTCAATAATTCTATTATAGTGATATAATGGACAAGGAAAAAATAATACAACAAAGTAAAAAATAAATTTGTAAATAAAATGTTTCACGTGAAACATCTGTTATTAGACTTTAAGAAGGAGATTATCAACAAGTGGGAAGAATAATCGCAATTGCCAACCAGAAAGGTGGCGTAGGAAAAACTACAACTGCAATTAATCTTGCAGCCTGCCTTGCAAAAAAGGGAAAGAAGGTATTAGCTGTAGATATGGATCCACAGGGTAATATGACAAGTGGTCTCGGTATCGATAAGAATGCACTTGAATACAGTGTATATGATATGCTAAATGGCGATTGTAACCTTGGCGAATGTATGATTATTGATGCCTATCCCGATATCAAAGGTTTGAATCTATTACCTGCAAGTCGAGAACTCGCAGGTGCTGAAGTAGAATTTGTTACGGTAGAAGACCCACAATATGTCCTTAAAAATCATCTTAAAAGTGTAAGGCGAAAATTTGATTACATCATTATAGATTGTCCACCTGCTCTCGGAATGTTAACTGTCAATGCCTTAACTGCAGCCAACACAGTATTAGTTCCTATTCAGTGTGAATTTTTTGCTCTGGATGGATTATCACAGTTAATCTATACAGTAAATTTGATTCGAAAACAGCTTAACCGTTTACTAACGATTGAAGGAATCGTATTCACTATGTATGATTCACGAACAAATCTTTCTATGCAGGTTGTAGAAAATGTAAAAGAAAATCTGAATCAGCATATCTATAACACTATGATTCCCAGAAATGTACGTCTGGCAGAAGCACCAAGTTATGGAATGCCTATAATTGAATATGACCCAAAATCTGCTGGAGCTGAACACTATATGATGCTTGCAGATGAAGTAATCGAAAATGATTATTATAAATAAAATACAGGAGGAAAATCATGCCCACAAAAAAAGGTTTGGGAAGAGGTCTGAATCAACTGATTCCCACAGGCGATGAAGCAAGAACGAAATCCAAATCTACTCCTGGCGAAACAACAAAAACCATTACAAAAGAAGTTGTAAAGGAAGTTGTAAAAGAAGTAGAACAAAAAGTTAAGATAACACAGATTGAGCCAAATAAATCTCAGCCCAGAAAGCAATTCGATGAAGATGCATTACAGGAACTTGCAGATTCTATCAAACAGTATGGTGTATTAGAACCCCTTATTGTTACAAAAAAAGGCAAATTTTATGAGATTATTGCCGGTGAACGCAGATGGCGCGCAGCCAGACTTGCCGGTGTAAAAGAAGTTCCTGTCGTCATTCGGGAATATACAGATCGTGAAATTATGGAGATTTCTCTCATTGAAAATATTCAACGTGAAGATCTGAACCCAATTGAAGAAGCTCTGGCATATGAAAGCCTGATTAATGAATATAGTCTGACTCAGGAAGAAGTTGCTGAAAAGGTGTCCAAGAACAGATCAACTATCGCAAATTCTCTTCGTCTCTTAAAATTATGCGACGAAGTACGTCAGATGATTATTGAAGATAAACTAACAACCGGTCATGCTCGTGCACTAATTCCGATTGAAGACGCTGAATTACAGACAGAAGCGGCCAATTTTATCTTTGATAATAAACTTAGTGTTCGCGACACAGAGATTTATATTAAAAAGCTTTTAAGTATTCCGAAAGAGTCGAAAGAAAATATTGTAGCCACAAACGATTTATCTATCTTCTATAATGATATTGAAAGTCGTTTAAAAGATATTTTGGGTGCAAAGATAGCTATAAAATCAAAGAACAATGAAAAAGGAAAAATTGAAATAAATTACTATTCTCAGGATGAATTGGAAAGAATAACAGAGATGTTATATTCCATCAACAGAGAATAAACGGAAAGGAACTATATCAGATGAACAATACATTACTTGATAAGATTGGTCTGGATCCTGCTATCCTTTTCATCATTTTATTCATTTTAATCATCGCCCAGTTTATATTTATATTCTATATACTGGCAAATATACGAAAAAGAAATAAAGATATCAAACGTCTTCTAAACGGGAAAACAGCAGGCGATATGGAAGACATTATTCTTGATCGTTTTGCTGAAATGGACGCTGTTAAAAATAATTCCAAACGTCTTACAAAGGAACATAAAGAGATACAGGAAACTCTTGCCTCCTGCATAAGTAAGATTGGTCTTGTAAAATACGATGCCTTTGAAGGAATGGGTGGAAGTCTCAGCTTTGCTATTGCATTTATGGATAGCAATAACAATGGTATTGTTCTAAACTGTATGCATTCCAGAGAAGGATGTTTTGCATATGCTAAAGAATTGATTCGCGGAGAATCTTATGTTGCTCTCTCCGATGAAGAGAAAGAAGCAATTGAACGTGCAAAAACTCTGGATGAAGAAATTGAAGATATTATAGAACAATAATAATTTTCAGAACAATAATAATTTTCAGAACAATAATGACTTTAGTCAAAAAAATATAAAAACATATGGATATACAATATTCATATAAACTAGGAGGAATATCAAAAAATGATAGACATTAAATTTTTAAGAGAGAATCCAGATGTAGTAAAACAGAACATTAAAAACAAATTTCAGGACAGCAAGCTCCCACTTGTTGATGAGGTAATTGAACTCGATGCACAGGCAAGAGCTACACAGCAGGAAGCAGATGATCTGAGAGCAAATAGGAATAAACTGTCCAAGCAGATTGGTGCTTTAATGGCTCAGGGTAAAAAGGAAGAAGCTGAAGAAATTAAGAAACAGGTAACAGAACAGGCTGAGCGTTTATCAGAATTACAGGAAAACGAAACAGAACTTCAAGCAAAAGTAAAAGAAATCATGATGGTCATTCCAAATATCATTGATCCATCAGTTCCTATCGGTAAGGACGATTCCGAAAACGTAGAGATTGAGCGCTTTGGTGAGCCGGTCGTTCCTGATTTTGAGATTCCGTATCATTCAGAGATCATGGAACATCTTCACGGACTGGATCTTGATTCAGCAAGACGTGTAGCAGGAAATGGTTTCTACTATCTGATGGGTGATATTGCAAGACTCCATTCTGCTGTTATCTCTTATGCAAGAGACTTCATGATTGATAGAGGATTTACCTACTGTGTTCCTCCTTTCATGATTCGAAGCAATGTAGTTACAGGTGTTATGAGTTTTGCGGAAATGGATGCGATGATGTATAAGATTGAAGGTGAAGATCTTTACTTGATCGGTACATCCGAGCACTCCATGATTGGTAAATTCATCGATCAGATTATTCCGGAAGAAGAACTTCCAAAGACATTAACAAGCTACTCTCCATGTTTCAGAAAAGAAAAAGGTGCTCATGGTATTGAGGAACGTGGTGTATATCGTATTCATCAATTTGAGAAACAGGAAATGATCGTTGTCTGTAAACCGGAAGAAAGCAAGATGTGGTTTGATAAATTATGGCAGAATACAGTTGATCTTTTCCGTTCACTTGATATTCCTGTTCGTACTCTGGAATGCTGCTCAGGTGACCTCGCAGATTTGAAAGTTAAATCACTGGATGTAGAAGCATGGTCACCACGTCAGAAGAAGTACTTTGAAGTAGGAAGTTGTTCAAATCTGGGTGATGCTCAGGCAAGAAGACTTCAGATTCGTGTAAAGGGCGAAGATGGCAAGAAGTATCTTGCACATACCTTAAATAATACTGTAGTTGCTCCACCTAGAATGTTAATTGCCTTCCTCGAGAACAACCTTCAGGAAGATGGCTCAGTAAGAATTCCGGAAGTACTTCGTCCATACATGGGTGGCAAGGATAAAATTGAAGCTTAATTATATAAAATAGACTTTTTTGACCATAGTAAATTAGACTAAATTATAAAAATGTAAGACAGGAGGTGTCTGTATGCACAGTTATCTGCGTTCAATTGGTTTTTCCGATATAAAAAACAGAAGGCAATTGACTCCGATCACAAAAGAAATCATTGCCTATCCAACAACAAGAAATATTATAACTGTTGATGCAGACACACGTCTTGTCCAACTGACCAAAGACTTTGGAGAAGGCTTTGGCATTTCACTTGTTGGTGAAATGGATATCGACAACACAGTTTCATTTGAATATTACTTTCCTTATGTTCGCAGTTCTTCCGTAATGAATCAGGAACGCATCTATATAGAAAAGCACGGAGATAAAGAATCTTTTGCCGGTGTATGTGAGGATTATAATCTCGGCATGACACTTATCTTCTTTCTTACCAATGTTTCCGACTATGCAAATACAAAATGGATGAACTACTCCAACCATCTGATCAATAAGGCTTATATGTCCGGTCTGTCTACAAATGGTAAGATCATACTTGATATAGAACAGCTTCCACCATCAACAAAAGAACACAATCATTCTTCTGCTAACCGAAACAAGTTGATTGAAGCTGCCAGACAAGGTGATCGCACCGCAATGGAAAGTCTTACGTTGGATGACATGGATATCTATACACAGGTAAACCGTCGGTCACATTATGAAGACATTCTTTCCATTGTAGAAACAAATTTCATGCCATATGGTATTGAGACAGAACACTATTCTATTATAGGAAATATTCTGGACTACACCTTATGTAAGAATGATTATACAAATGATAATGTCTATCTTCTGAACGTGGAAACAAATGAAATGCTTATGACCATAGCCATTAATGAAAAAGATCTTCTCGGGCTACCGGCTCCGGGGCGCCGTTTTAAAGGTGAAATCTGGCTGCAGGGAAATGTCATTTTTTAAAAATTGACATTTCTAATATTCTTAGGTATCATAGTAATGTTAGGGTTTCTATAAAGTTTAACTCGTCTGCATTTGTAGCTCAGCAGGATAGAGCGTCCGCCTCCTAAGCGGAAGGCCGTGGGTTCGAATCCCGCCAGGTGCATTTTTTATGAAGTTCTTATATTTTAAATTATTTTCAGAATTTCATAGATGTAAATTAATTAATTTGAAAGTATACGACAGTTATTTTCATATAACAAATCAAAGGATCAATACACATGAACTATATCGTAATGGATCTTGAGTGGAATCAAAGTTATTCCGGTCATATCGGAGAACATCCCCGAATGCCTTTTGAAATTATCGAAATCGGTGCAGTTAAAGTAGATAAGAACTATCGCATCATTGATGAATACTCCAGTTTGATAAAACCCCGGATCTATAAAAAATTACATTCAAAAATCAGAACCATTTTAAATTATGATGAAACGGATCTGGCAAAAGGAAGAGGATTTAAAGAAGTCTGTACGGAATTTCTGGAATGGTGCGGTAAAGATTATATCTTTTGTACCTGGGGTCCCATGGATCTTACCGAATTACAGACAAATATGGCTTTCTACTATATGGACAAGCTTCCTCGTCCTTTGAAATTTTTAAATCTTCAGCAGATATATGCAAACATGGTCGATCCAACCGGTTCTACCGTCAGTAAACTGGAAAAAGCAGTTGCAGATTTTAATATACCGGAAGATGAACCTTTTCATTCTGCTGTAAACGATGCCAGATATACCGCTCTTGTTTTAAAAGAGATGCATCCAAGAAATTTGAAAGATTTATACAGCTTCGATCTGTATATTCATCCTACAAAAAAGGAAGAGGAAATTGTAGCCATACATAATAATCAGTATGAATACATTACAAGAGAATTTTCAAGCAAGCAGGAAGCAATGGACGATGAAGATATTACCTGTATAAGATGCTACAAATGTAACAAGAAGATCAATAAGAGGCTTGAATGGTTTTCAAACAGTCCGTCTTCTTACATCTGTGCAGGGAAATGCTGGCACCATGGTTATTTCAGTGGAAAGATAAAATTTAAACCACTTGATAACGGAAAATACTATGTTGTTAAAACAATTAAACCAATAGATAAAAACGGTGTTGAAGCTATCAAACAAAAACAGACAGAAATTCGAGAGAGACGTAAAGAAAAACGGCACACTCGTGCTACAAGATAATATTCTAACATTTGATAATAAAACGAACAGATCATTTTTCTGTATATTTTCCTAATAAAAATGGAGCAGGTTTACAAATACCTGCTCCATTTTTATATAATGTCTTTCATTGATATTATATATTTTTCATATTATATATTTTCATTTCTACTATACTTTTTTATTTTTCTTTCATTCCAAGAGGCTTCTTTGTCGCTGTTCCTGCTTTTCTTGGATACTCCTCCGGTGTTGCTGCTATCTTCTTCACGAAGACAAAACAACGCTCCATATCCGTATCAGGTATCGTTGTATGGAAGATATTCTCTACCTGTCCTCCAAGGATACGAATAGCTTTCTTTCCTGCATGGATCTCTTCATCCAGTCCGGATGCCTTATATGGAATAAAATATCCACCTGTCTTAACAAATGGCATACAAAATTCCGATAAAGAAGAAAGATTGGCAACTGCCCTTGATACCGCAAGATCATACTTCTCACGATACTGTACATTTCTTCCCCCATCCTCAGCTCTGCTGTGAACAGCTTCTATATCATCCAGCTCAAGCGTGCGGATAACTTCATTTAAAAACTTTACACGCTTATTCAGGGAATCCATCAAAGTTACCTTTAATCCCGGAAATGCGATCTTAAGTGGTATTCCGGGAAATCCTGCTCCGGTCCCTACATCTATGACTGATAAAGATTCATACAGCTTTTTATATTTTGCAAGTAGAAGACTATCTGCAAAATGCTTTATAATGACATCTTCCTTCTCTATGATGGCTGTCAGATTCATAACCTTATTCCACTCTACCAGAAGCTCATAATATTTCTGAAACTGTTCTAACTGATGATCACTTAATTCAATATCTATCTTCTTTGCTACTTCATATAGTCGATCCATATTTATGGTATCCTTTCTATATATTTTTGAACATATATATTACATCTCATATTATATGCTTTCAAAAATAACACTTACCTACAGATAATTTTATATTATCTTCATATCTGCTTTTTTATTTATTTTCTGATTCTCCGCCATGCTGCCTCATCTTCAGATAAACCAGCAGCACAGATATATCTGCCGGTGATACACCGGAGATTCTGGATGCCTGACCGATATTTTCCGGCTTGATATCCTTTAACTTCTGTCTGGCTTCTTTTCGAAGATTCGATACATCATCATAATTCAGATCAGCCGGGATCATTCTCTTTTCCAGCTTCTTAAACTGATGTACCTGTTCCGTCTGTCTCTTGATATATCCTTCATACTTGATCGATATATCAATTTGTTCGATCACATCCGCAGGCAACGGCTGTCTCTCCGGATCGATTGGTGCAATCTTCTCATAAGAAAGCTCCGGTCTGCGGATCAGCTCTGCAAGACTTACTGCTGTCTTTAACTCCGTTGTTTCCATAGAACGCAAGAATTCCTGAATCTTACTGTTTCCGCCAACCATCGTTTCATTTAAACGCTTTGTTTCTTCTTCGATCATTGTACGTTTCTGACAGAATTTCTCATATCTCTCATCGTCGATCAGCCCGATTTCATGACCTATATCGGTCAGTCGAAGATCCGCGTTATCCTGTCTTAACAGCAAACGATATTCTGCTCTGGAAGTCATCATTCGGTAAGGTTCTTTTGTCTCCTTTGTAACCAGATCATCGATCAACACACCTATATAAGCCTGTGAACGATCCAGTACAACAGGCTCTTTTCCAAGCACCTTTCTGGCTGCATTGATACCGGCCATAAGTCCCTGTGCTGCCGCTTCCTCATAACCGGAGCTTCCATTTAACTGACCTGCTCCAAATAAGCCTTCCACATCCTTAAATTCCAGTGAATGCTTCAGATTGATCGCACTGATACAATCATACTCAATCGCATAAGCATTTCTTACGATCCTGACATTCTCAAGTCCTTTCATGCTCCGTATCATCTTATACTGAACATCCTCCGGGAGAGAGCTGGACATTCCGCCCATATACATCTCATTTGTAAATTCACCCTCCGGCTCTATAAAAATCTGATGTCTCGTCTTATCCGGAAACTTCATAACCTTGTCCTCGATCGAAGGGCAGTATCTAGGTCCTGTACCTTCGATCACACCGGAAAACAATGGAGAACGGTTGATATTCTCACGAATGATCTCATGTGTTTCCTCATTTGTATAACAAAGCCAGCAGGATACCTGATCCCTCTTGATATCTTCTTCTGTATTTGTAAATGAAAATGGAACGATATGCTCATCACCCTTTTGTTCCTCCATCTGAGAGAAATCAATCGTTCTCTTATCCAGTCTTGCAGGTGTACCTGTCTTAAACCGGCGGATACCGATTCCGGCTTCTTTCATGGAATCCGACAAATGATTGGCTGCCATAAGTCCATTTGGTCCTGTATGATTTACGACATCTCCATAGATACATCTTGCTTTCAGATAAGTACCTGTACAGAGAACAACTGCCTTTGCATAATAGGTTGCACCGGAAAATGTCTTAACACCCTTAACCACGCCGTCTGTTACCATCAGCTCTGATACCTCAGCCTGACGTAATACCAGATGATCGGTATTCTCTAATGTATGTTTCATTGTACGGGAATAATTTGACTTATCTGCCTGCGCTCGAAGAGAATGAACAGCAGGTCCTTTTGATGCATTTAACATTTTGGACTGAATATAAGTCTTATCAATATTCTTTCCCATCTCCCCGCCGAGTGCATCCAGTTCTCTTACCAGGTGTCCTTTCGAGCTTCCACCTACGTTTGGATTACAGGGCATCATGGCTACACTGTCCATACTAACTGTAAAAAGAATCGTTTCAAGTCCAAGCCGAGCAGAAGCAAGTGCAGCTTCACAGCCTGCATGACCGGCCCCCACAACTACCACATCATAATTTTCTTCAACCACTGGCATTTATCCATCCTCCTATTTACCCATGCAGAATTCTTCAAATATCTTATCTGCAAGATCATCTCTGTTCGTTTCTCCTATAATAAGCCCCAGATGTTCATAAGCATCCATCAGGTCAATTGAGAAGAAATCCTCCTCCATACCCATATCAATGCTTTCTCTTACCTTTAAAAGACTTTCTTCGGTCTTCATCAGTTCTTCTTTATGTCTCGCATTTGTAATGTACAACTGGTCATTATAATCCAATTCTCCGGAAAAGAATTTGTCATTTAACAGATCATATAACTTTTCTTTTCCATCTCCTGTAGAAGCAGATAATTCTACGATATCACAACCAAGCTCGCATGTTATCCACATTTTATCCACAACTGTTTGTAAGTCGTTTTTATTCATAACGGCAATGACATTCTTGCCCTTAATCTCTGATATTATCTGCTTATCGTTGTCATCTAACGGTACAGATCCATCGATCACATATAAGATCAGATCTGCCTGTGATGCAAATTTCAGTGCTTTATCCACACCCATCTTTTCCACAATATCTTCTGTATCGCGAATACCTGCTGTATCCACAATGTTCAGTATAATACCATTTATGTTGACAACTTCTTCTAATGTATCTCTTGTCGTTCCTGCAATATCCGTAACGATTGCTCTGTTTTCTCCCAGAAACATGTTGAGAAGTGAGGATTTTCCGGCATTAGGCTTACCAACGATAACAGTCTTGATTCCCTCTTTTAATATTCTTCCGTTATCAAAAGTTCGCAGTAATTTATCCACATTATCACCCAATTTATCCACAATTATTTGTAGTTTTTGTGGATAACCATCCAGACTGTAATGTTCCGGATCATCAAGTGCCGATTCTATAAACGCTACATTATATAAAATCTGTTCTCTCATATCTATGATCTGATTCTTCAGATCACCACGCAGCTGCATAAGAGAAGATTTCACCGCAAAGTCATTCTTCGCACTGATCAAATCCATAACTGATTCTGCCTGTGACAGATCGATCCTTCCATTTAAGAATGCCCTTTTGGTAAATTCTCCCGGTTCTGCAAGTCTTGCACCATTTTTAATTACTGCAGCAAGTACATTTCTTAATACAACCATTCCTCCATGACACTGCAGTTCACACACATCCTCACATGTATAAGTATGCGGAGCACGCATCAGAAGCAGAATACCTTCATCCAGCTCTTTATCGCCATCATATACCTGTCCAAATGCTGCCGTGTAGCTTTTCATGCTTTCTATTTTTTTTTCTTTATTTGCCGGTCTGAACACCTTTGAAGCGACTTCAACTGCATTCTTACCACTGATCCTTATAATACCAACTCCGGCATTTCCCATACCGGTTGCGATCGCGGCGATCGTATCATTTACAAGCATATGATTTCTCCTGTTTCTATCTGATCAATATTCTACATATCGTTTACTGTCATGACAGATATCATGTATTTTATCTTATCATGTCATTTTATTTATACTAACATACTTTTAGATAATACACCTATACATACTTTTTTTCTATCCCTAAAAAAAATTTCCGGAAGCCGATTCACCAGAGCCGTTACCCTGATTCTTCGTTTTCCGGAAATCATATTTTTTCAGAAATTCATATTTACATATGTTTTTCTGTTTTTATACAAGTATCTGTTAGCAAAATACTTTATTATTTGTTATTCCTGTCGTATTTTTTTAAATATACGATAACCTTACGATATGGCTCTTCACCCTCGCTTCTTGTGGATACATACTTATCATTCTGTAAAGTAGCGTGGATAATTCTTCTCTCATAAGGATTCATTGGTTCAAGTGCAAATGAACGCTTTGTTCTCTTTACCTTGAATGCAATGTTCTTGGCAAGATTTTCAAGAGTTTCTTTTCTTCTTGCTCTGTAATTCTCTGTATCAAGCTTTACTCTGATATAAGAGTCACTCTTCTTGTTTACTGCGAGACTGATCAGATACTGGAGTGCATCTAATGTCTGACCTCTCTTACCGATCAGAATACCCATCTCAGGTCCTTCTACATCGATATCAAGAAGATTGTCTGTCTCATTAAACTCAATCTTAATGTCAGCCTGAATATCCATAGCCTTGAATAATGTTTCAAGATATTCTCTTACATCATCCACAAATGTTTTCTTCTTTCTGGCACTGATGACAAATGGCTTTGAACCGATCAGTCCAAGAAAACCTGTGCTTCCCTCACTGACTACATTATATTCCAGGTCTGTACTGGCACATCCAAGCTCAACACTTGCCTGCATAAGTGCCTCATCTAAAGTTTTACCTTTAAATTCTACAAACTCCATTATTTTTTTCCTCCCTTATCATTACTCTTATTCTGATACTGAAGCATGATATTTGCTTTGGAACCAATACTTCCAGATTTGTAATGAACGTTGTTTTCTGACTGTTTCACTTCATCAACTGTCGGATTCGTATAACTTTTCAGTCTTGAAGATGCCATTCTGTTAATACTTTCAGACTGGGTGCTATCTGAACTTACATTACCATTCTGAGCGTCCATCATTCTTTCATAGAATGACTTCTTACCAGGATGCTTTGCTTCTTTCTTTGCCTGCTTCTTATCTGCTTTTACTCTACATTTCTCAAGAACTGCTTCTTTATCACACTTCTTATAATAATTGTTGATAATAAGCTGTGTAATAATTGTAATAACAGAACCTATGATCCAGTAAAGACCAATAGCGATTGGCAGATTAATACAGATAAATAATGACATAAGCGGCATACCGTAAGTCATCATATTCATCATGCTGTTTGCCTGTGCAGCCGTAGGATCATTTGAATTTGTATTGGAAGCACTCATGCTGATTTTTGAAGATACAAACTGCAATACTGCTGACAGGATTGGAACGATCAGTGCTGCTGAAAGCTTCAATCCGGGAGCATCTGCAATATTCATATTAAATAAAAATCTGTTCATATTCTCAAAGTTCTGAATATAATCTGCTTCTTTTCCACTTGTAAATCCAAAAATATCCTGTAACTGTGACCAGTCATATGTGGATATCTTATCCAGTACATCAATTACCTTATTATTTGTAAGATCTCCATTTGATGCAGCCGTCATCATCTGCTTTGAAGCAGTAACTGCTGTAGAAACCTGACCTTCCTTATCTGTTGCAACCGCATTGATAATATCATAATATTTTGCACCGGAATCAAGTCCGATTGCCTGTAACTTGGAAGCATCTATCTTATCGATAGCTACACTCTGCATACTTGTTACAATCGCATCATACTTACCCTTCATATCTTCTACATAAGCAGGAATATTCTGGATAACACGGTACAAACCATAGAATACAGGAAGCTGGATCAGAGTTGGCAGACATCCGGATGTAAGGCTTACACCATACTTCTTCTGGATCTTCTGTGTCTCCTGCTGCTTCTTCATCAGGGATTCCTGATCTGTTTTATTGTTATACTTCTTTGTTGCCTTATTAATCTCCGGCTGGATAAAACTCATAATCTTAGAAGATTTCTGCTGTTTGAAATTCAACGGAAACAAACAAGCTCTTATAAAAAACGTAAATAAGATAACGCAGATACTAAGATTAACATATCCTATTCCCATGCTGTTACTGATAAGCTCGATCAATTTATACATAAGATCGAATATCTTACCGAATAACCAACATATCGGTCCTAAGATCAGACCGTCTTCTACTGTTAGAAACATCTTGTCCTCCTTTATGGAACGGGATCATATCCTCCTTTAGAAAAAGGATTACATCTAAGTATTCTCCATACAGCCAGGAGGCCACCTTTTATCACTCCATACTTTTCCAAAGCTTCGATCGCATATTGTGAACAGGTTGGAAAATACTTGCAGGTAGGATGTCCTTTTAACATGGACAAATACCTTTGATAAAATCTGATTAAACCAATTAACATTCTTTTCATTTTTAATTTTCACCATCTCTGACTAGCGTCAGTTTCTTCAGCCTGAACAGATGCATCATAGCACTTTCTATCTCATGATACCCTTTGTCCTTCGCTGTTGTTCTGGCAACGAACACAATGTCATAACCACTGCGGATACAGTCTTTGTTTAATCGATAAGCTTCTCTAATCAATCTGGTTACCTTGTGTCTCACCACACTGTTACCAACTTTTTTACTAACAGAGATTCCAAGTCTATTGTATTCCAAGCTGTTGGCTCTCAGATACATAACTAAATATTTATTGGCCACCGAATCCTTTGTGTTATAAACACTGCCAAACTCTCTGCTGTTTTTTAACGTAATAAAATTACTCATAACATAACCACCAAATCATTGATTGAAAATTAGAAAAACTAAAAAAGGCCACAACCTTGTGACCTATGCTGATAATTTCTTTCTACCCTTAGCTCGTCTAGCGGCCAGTACCTTTCTGCCATTAGCAGTACTCATTCTCTTTCTGAAACCATGTACTTTTGATCTCTGTCTCTTCTTAGGCTGGAAAGTCATCTTCATATCTATACACCTCCTTTAATTATTATGACCATGATTTATCCACATCCATTCGTTTCCTCTGTTTATAACAGACTCGGACGAACACATGTAGATACCTACAAAGTCCTTGCATATTATAAATAAATAACCACATACAGTCAAGTTTTTTTTGAATATTTCCTTTAAAATCAAGGGTTTTTACACTATAAAATACTTAGTTAGAAAAATGTGATTTTTTATTTTTCAAAAATTGGTGTACATATAATTTTCAAATACAAAATCTTGTGGTTTTTCTTTCTTTTCACATTTATCCATTGATATGTACTTTACCATAATCAATTTACATAATGTTATCCACAAATTGTTAATAACATGTGGATAACATCTGGATTTGTTGTTTTCATTCTTACATAAATCCATATTTTATCTTATTTTTTGATGTTCACAATTTATTAGGTAACATTTTTATTACTTAACATAACAATACTTTTTCATAATTATTATGTAACTTATTTTCAACCTTTTACAAAACGATTTCCATCCATAATGCAAAATGAGTTTCTTCCTATTATATAGAAAATTTTTATCATATGTCTGTCTGAGGGTAATAAAACTTGAAAAAATGGTCATTTTATTATAAGATATAAATACGTGGTTCTATGCCTATAACTCCATAGATACAACGAATGGACTGAAAGGATTTTCATAAAAATGAAAGAATTGATATTATCAAAATGGGACGAGATTCTCTCCCTTCTTGAGACTGAACATGGATTATCCCATATCGTTATTAATACATGGATAAAACCTTTGAAGTTATATTCTGTCGAAGGAAAAAAATTGTATTTCACAATTGACGAGCAGATGGGAGCAAGGGGCATAGAATTTATCAACAAGAAAATGTACGATATGTTTCTGGTTACTTCTATAAGAGAAGTTCTTCAGGATGATTCTATCGAAGTTGTCATTGATCTTGAAAGTAACCTCAAAAACGATTCAAAAGAAATCGTCACATCTGAGGAATACAACGAGGCAATTACAAAAAGCAATCTTTACCCAAAATATACATTTGAAACATTTGTAGTAGGTGAGAGTAACAAACTCGCCCATGCAACATGTCTGGCTGTCGCAGATTCACCGGGACTGGATAAATTCAATCCACTATTCTTATATGGTGGGGCAGGTCTTGGAAAGACACATCTGATGCAGTCGATTGCACATTATATATTACAACATAATAAGAATATGAAAGTTCTCTACGTTCCATCTAACAAATTCACAAATGAGATCGTAGAAGCAATCAAGAAAAATAAGACAGATGAATTTCGGGAAAAATACAGAACCGTCGATGTATTACTTATCGATGATATTCAATACCTGATTGGTAAAGAGAGTACCCAGCAGGAATTCTTTGATACCTTCAATGCACTTCATGATGAAGGTAAGCAGATCATCCTGTCTTCAGATAAACCACCAAAAGAGATCAAAACTCTGGAAGAACGTTTTCGTTCCAGATTTGAATGGGGTGTACCGATCGATATTCATGCTCCTGATTACGAGACAAGAATGGCGATTCTTAAAAACAAAGTAGAGATGAACGGTTATAAAAATATCAGTGATAACATTCTCGAATATATTGCTAATAATGTTACCTATAATGTAAGAGAACTGGAAGGTGCATTGAACAAGATCAGTGTATATGCCGAACTTGGAAATGTCACAATAACCGAAGATCTTGCAAAGAACATATTAAAAGACATGATATCCAAGGAAACCAATGTAGCTATTACACCTGATCTTATCATTAATACGGTTTCCGAACATTTAAATATAAGTGTAGATGATATCAAATCTTCCAAACGTAGTCAGGATGTTGCAAATGCAAGGCAAATATCCATGTATCTCTGCCGTAAGTTTACAACTAAAGGACTCAAAACAATCGGTGATGTATTTGGAGGAAAAGATCATTCCACTGTATTAAGCAACATAAAGAGAGTAGAGGAAAGAATAGCAAATGATCCTGAATATGCTGAAACCATTGATGTGATCATGAAAAAGCTAAGTCCTCACAGCTGATGTTAATTAAATGTGGATGAATGTATGTAATAGTATTATGAAATGTTAGTATCTGACAATTCATTCAATTCAAACGATTTTTAAATGTTAAAAACCTCCATTAAATTAACATTTAAAAAGAGCCTCATTAACATAGTCACATAATTAGTTTTATTATATTTTATAATGGGTTTTAAGAGTTTCAACAAATCCACACCTACTACTACTATTATTACTACTTTAATTATTAAATATATATATAGAATCAAACCGGGAAAGGAGTTATAAACAAAATGAAGATTTCGTGTATGAAGGGAAAATTGATGCAGGGAATAAGTAATGTATCAAAAGCTGTATCTACAAAAACCACACATCCAATTCTTTCATGTATCTTTATAGAAGCTGAAAATGGAAATATCAAACTTACAGCAAATGACATGGAGATTGGTATTGAATCATATGTTGAAGGAACTGTTATTGAGGAAGGAAAGGTTGCTATCGAAGCAAAACTTTTATCCGATATTGTTCGTAAGTTACCTGACAGCGAGATACATATGGAGACAAATGAAGATTTTAAGACAACTATAAAATGTGAGAAATCATTATTTACAATTGCCGGAAAGTCAGGAGAGGATTTTTCCAGTCTTCCTGTTGTAGAGAAATCTAAATTTATAACTATTTCGCAGTTTACATTGAGAGAAATCATTAACCAGACAATTTTTTCTATTTCAGACAGTGAATACAATAATGTTATGACAGGTGAGTTATTTGAAGTTTCAAATAATCGTCTTCGTGTAGTAGCAATTGATGGTCATAGAATTGCTATTCGTAACGTTGAACTTAAGAATGAAAGTGAAGATGTAAAGGTTATTGTTCCAGGGAAGGCACTCAGTTATATAAGTAAGATTGTAAGTGGTGGAGTAGATGATGATGTAAATATCTACTTTGCAGATAACAATATATTATTTGAATTTGATCGGACAAAGGTTGTATCCCGTCTGGTAGAAGGTGAATTCTTCAGAATCGATAATATGCTAAATGTAGATTATCAGATTAAGTTTACAATCAACAAGAGAGAGTTTCTTGACTGTCTGGATCGTTCTTCTCTTCTGATCAAAGAATCAGATAAGAAGCCTATCAAACTTACGATCGAGGATAATATGTTATATTTGAAGATTGATTCTCTGATAGGTTCCATGAATGAAGAGATTGAGATTCATAAAGAGGGAAACAATATTATCATCGGATTTAATCCAAAGTTTTTAATGGATGCGATCCGTGCAATTGAAGATGATGATATTACAATATATATGAATAATACAAAATCACCTTGCGTAATAAAGGATGAAGAAGAGAGTTATATTTATCTGATTCTTCCAATGGGTATCGGAAGCAGATAATCCGGGATTGGAGATAAGAAAAAATGGAAATAATCAAGCTGAGAGATGAATTTATAAAACTGGGTCAGGCATTAAAGGCAGCCGGTTTTGTAGAGTCAGGAGTAGAAGCAAAAGAGGTTATATCTCAGGGTCTTGTCATCGTAAACGGTGAGATAGAGACCAGAAGAGGAAAAAAACTGTATGATGGAGACGAAGTAGAATTTGATGGAGATAAGATAAGTATCCAGAAATAATTCTATATGTGTGGCTGGTAGATAGTATGTATGTAGAATCACTGAATATTAACAACTATAGAAATTATGATGAATTATTCATCACATTCGATAAGAATACAAATATCTTATATGGTGATAATGCACAGGGAAAGACAAATATATTGGAATCTATCTATATGGCAGCCACAACCAAGTCTCACCGCGGAAGTAAGGATCGGGAAATAATAAAAATAGGCGAAGAAGAGTCACATATACGTCTTTGCATTAAAAAAAGTGATATAAGTCATAGAATAGATATGCATTTGCGTAAAAACAAGAATAAAGGAGTTGCAATAGACGGACTTCCCATCAGACGTACAACAGAACTCTTTGGTTTATTAAATGTGATATTTTTCTCGCCGGAGGATTTATCTATCATAAAAAACGGTCCTTCTGAAAGAAGAAGGTTTCTGGATCTGGAATTATGTCAGTTGAGCAGATTATATTATCAGAACCTTTCATCTTATTCGAAAATATTGAATCAGAGAAATAATCTTTTAAAGCAGATTGTCTATAATAAGAGTCTGATGGATACCTTAGATGTATGGAATATCCAGTTAGTAGATTATGGAAAAAAAGTTATAAAAGAAAGACAAAATTTTATAATGATGTTAAATAATCTGATAGGAGAGATTCATTCGAAGCTTACTTCCGGAAAAGAAAAGCTGGAAATTATCTATGATAAGAATGTAAGTGAAGATGAATTTGAAAAGGTACTGGCAGACAAGGTTCATGTCGATCTGAATTATATGAGTACCCAGACAGGACCTCACAGAGATGATATCATGTTTATGATAAACGGAATCGATGCGAGAAGATTCGGATCGCAGGGACAGCAAAGAACAGTTGCTCTTTCTCTTAAAATAGCGGAGATAAAGCTGGTAAAGAATATTATAAATGATAATCCGATATTGCTTTTGGACGATGTTATGTCAGAGCTTGACAGCAGCAGAAGAGAAGCTTTGTTAGAGGAGATCAAAGATATTCAGACAATTATAACCTGTACGGGTTATGATGATTTTATAAAAGAACAAGTAGTGATCAATAATGTGTATCATGTTATAAACGGAACTGTAAAAAAAATATAAGTTTCGTGTGTTGTGGAATATTAAGGAGGAAAAAAATGTCAAATAATTATGATGCTGAACAGATACAGGTTCTGGAAGGACTTGAGGCTGTCAGAAAAAGACCGGGAATGTACATAGGAAGTACGTCTACAAGAGGATTGCATCATCTTGTTTATGAGATTGTCGATAATTCCGTAGATGAAGCTCTGGCTGGTTATTGTAATCACATAGAAGTTTTTATTAACCCTGATAATTCCATAACGGTTGTTGATAATGGACGTGGTATCCCTGTAGGTATTCAGGAGAAGACCGGAAAGTCTGCATTGGAAGTAGTATTTACCGTTCTTCATGCCGGTGGTAAGTTCGGTGGTGGAGGATATAAAGTATCCGGTGGTCTTCATGGTGTAGGTGCTTCTGTTGTAAATGCTCTTTCCGAATGGTTAGAGGTTGAAGTTACAAGAGATGGTCATGTATATAAGCAGACCTATAAGCGCGGTAATGTTGACAGTACATTACAAATCATTGCGGATGCACCGGAAGATAAATCCGGAACAAAGGTAACATTTCTTCCGGATAAGACGATTTTTGATGACTGGATCTATGATTATGATACTTTAAGAACACGACTTCGTGAGACTGCATTTCTCACAAAAGGTTTAAAAATAACATTGACAGATCTTCGTGTAGATCCGCCAAAGGAACGTCATTTCCATTATGAGGGCGGTATCAAAGAGTTTGTTGAATATATGAACAGACACAGAGAAGCACTCTATGATAAGGTAATCTACTGTGAAGGACTTAAGGACGGTGTGTATGTAGAAGTAGCAATGCAGCATAACGATTCTTACAATGAAATGATACACAGTTATGTAAACAATATTAATACACCGGAGGGTGGTACACATTTAACAGGTTTCAAATCAGCTATTACTAAAATATTCAATGATTATGCCAGAAAGAATAATCTGTTAAAAGAAAAAGAGGATAATCTGTCCGGTGAAGATCTGCGAGAAGGTATGTCTGCAATAGTATCTGTAAAGATCGGTGAACCTCAGTTTGAAGGTCAGACAAAGCAGAAGCTTGGTAATTCAGAAGTAAGACCTGTTGTGGAAAATATCGTAAGTGAACAGCTTACCTACTTCTTAGAGCAAAATCCGAATATAGCAAAAATAATTATAAATAAATCTGTGATGGCACAACGTGCAAGAATTGCAGCAAGAAGAGCCAGAGATGTAGCAAGAAAGGCAAATCTTGCAGATAATATGGCACTTCCCGGAAAACTTGCAGATTGTTCCGATAAAGATCCGAAGAATTGTGAGATATATATCGTAGAGGGAGATTCCGCCGGTGGTTCTGCAAAGAAAGCTAGATCCCGTGCAACACAGGCGATACTTCCACTTCGTGGTAAAATATTAAATGTAGAAAAAGCAAGAATTGACAGAATCCTTGAGAATGCTGAGATTAAAGCAATGATCACAGCATTCGGTACAGGTATTCATGAAAATTTTGATATTGATAAGCTCAGATATAATAAGATCATCATTATGACGGATGCCGATGTAGATGGTGCTCATATCGCAACCCTGCTTCTGACATTCTTCTATCGGTTTATGCCGGATCTGATACGAAAAGGACATGTATATCTGGCACAACCACCACTTTATAAATTGGAAAAGAACAAGAAAATCTGGTATGCCTACAGTGATGATGAACTGAACAGTATTCTGAATGAAGTTGGAAGAGATCAGTCAAACAAGATCCAGAGATATAAAGGTCTTGGAGAAATGGATGCAGAACAGTTATGGGAGACAACCATGGATCCGGAAAAGAGAATTTTATTAAAAGTTGCGATTGATGATGATGATGAATCAGAGATTGATATGACCTTTAATGTACTGATGGGAGATAAAGTAGAACCTAGAAGACAGTTCATAGAGACAAATGCCAAGTTCGTTAAGAACCTTGACATTTAAACGAAAGGGAGAAGAACATGGATGATGATAAGATTTTTGACAAAATAAGTGAAGTCGGACTCAAAAAAACCATGGAGCGGTCTTATATAGATTATGCCATGAGTGTTATTGCAGCACGAGCACTTCCTGATGTAAGAGATGGCTTGAAGCCTGTTCAGAGAAGAATTCTTCACTCAATGATAGAATTGAACAACGGTCCGGATAAGCCACATCGTAAATGTGCCCGTATCGTCGGTGATACCATGGGTAAATATCATCCACATGGAGATAGTTCCATCTATGATGCTCTCGTAAAACTGGCTCAGGACTGGAATACAAGATATCCATTGGTAGATGGTCATGGTAACTTCGGTTCAGAAGATGGTGATGGCGCTGCTGCGATGCGATACACAGAGGCAAGATTATCAAAGATAAGTATGGAAATGTTAGCTGATATCAATAAGGATACAGTAGATTTTGTACCAAACTTTGATGAAACGGAAAAAGAGCCTACGGTACTTCCATCACGTTTTCCAAATCTATTAGTAAATGGAACAACGGGTATCGCAGTTGGTATGGCTACCAATATTCCACCACATAATTTGAAGGAAGTAATCGGTGCAACCGTAAAAATTATTGATAATCGTATAGAAGAAGACAGAGAAACCTCCATTGACGAGATCATGCAGATCATAAAAGGACCTGATTTTCCTATGGGAGCAGAGATCCTCGGACGTCGTGGAATCGAAGAAGCATACAGAACCGGCCGTGGTAAGATCAAGGTTCGTGCCGTTACAGATATCGAAGCAATGCCAAATGGCAAGCATAAGATTGTAGTAACGGAGCTTCCATACATGGTAAATAAAGCTTTACTGATCCAGAAAATCGTAGAGCTGGTAAAGACCAAGCGTGTAGAAGGAATCACGGATGTAAGAGATGAATCCTCCAGAGAAGGTATCCGTGTTGTCATCGAATTAAAGAAAGATACAAATGCAAATGTACTTTTGAATCAGTTATATAAGCATACACAGCTTCAGGATACATTTGGTGTTAATATGCTGGCACTTGTAGATGGTGTTCCAAAGATCTTAAATATTAGCCAGATGCTTGGATATTATCTGAAGCATCAGGAGGATGTAGTAACCAGACGTACAAAGTATGACCTGAATAAGGCAGAGGAACGGGCACATATTTTAAAGGGATTGTTGATCGCACTCGATAATATCGATGAAGTTATCAACATTATCCGTAGTTCTAAGAGTGTACAGGATGCGAAGAATTCATTGATCGAAAGATTCGGACTGACAGAGATTCAGGCACAGGCAATCGTAGATATGAGACTTCGTGCTCTGACAGGTCTGGAACGCGAGAAGTTAGAAGCAGAATATAAAGAACTGATGGATAAGATCAGTTATCTGAAAGCAATTCTTGCAGATGAGAAAAAATTACTCGGAGTTATCAAAGATGAACTTCTTGTTATTTCTCAGAAATATGGTGATGAGAGAAGAACAGCTCTCGGCAGAGATGTCGATGAAGTAACAGACGAGGAACTGATAGAGAGAGAAAATATCGTTATAACCATGACAAAGCTTGGTTATATCAAGCGTATGCCGGAAGATATCTTTAAAGCACAGAACAGAGGTGGAAAAGGTATTCGAGGTATGCAGACGATTGATGAAGATTATATAGAGAGTATGATCGTAACAACGACACATAATTATCTGATGTTCTTTACAAATACCGGTCGTGTATATCGTCTGAAGGGATATGAGATACCGGAAGCAGGAAGAACAGCCAGAGGTGTTGCAATCGTAAACCTTCTTCAGCTTCAGGCAGGTGAGAAGATCACAGCAGTTATTCCGTTAAAGAGCTACGAGGATGGTAAATATCTGTTCATGGCAACCAGAAACGGTATGGTTAAGAAAACAGATATATCAGAATATCAGAATGTCAGAAAGACAGGACTTACAGCTATTGTTCTGCGTGATAATGATGAACTGATCGAAGTGAAAGCAACAAATGGAGAGGATGATATATTCCTGATCACAAAGAAGGGTATGACAATTCGTTTCAATGAAAAGGATGTCAGACAGACAGGAAGAACTTCCATGGGTGTAAAGGGTATTCATCTTGGAAAAGATGATATCGTAATTTCCATGCAGATGAGTTCACAGGGAGAAAAAATCCTGCTTGTTACTGAAAATGGTATGGGTAAGCGGACACTGATTTCAGAATTTAACGCACAGAACCGTGGAGGTAAAGGTGTTAAGTGTTATAAGATCACAGAAAAAACAGGTGATCTTGTAGGAGCGAAGATTGTTACTGATGAAAATGATGTTATGATCATTACCACAGAAGGAATTATTATTCGTACAAGCTGTGATGGAATATCCACACTTGGACGAGTAACTTCCGGTGTAAAGGTTATCAACCTGAACTATGATAATAATGTCAAGGTAGCATCCATGACAGAAGTACAAAAAGAAGAATTCGACGATGAGAGTCCGGAGGGAGAAGGTCCGGAAGAAACGGAAGATACAGAAGTAGCAGAAGAACAGTCATCGAAAGAAGATTCAACAGAAGAATAATATAAAAAATACCGGCTGAATAAAATCAGTCGGTATTTGTAAAGAAGGTAAAAGTTATTTAATTAA
This sequence comes from Clostridium sp. AF15-41, assembly GCF_003604095.1. Lineage (NCBI taxonomy): Bacteria > Bacillati > Bacillota > Clostridia > Eubacteriales > Clostridiaceae > Clostridium > Clostridium sp. AF15-41. The sequence continues at coordinate 34,150 of NZ_QTMQ01000017.1, read as the reverse complement.
ATTGGAGGTGGGATATGCCGGCTAAAATGTATTTGGGGTTATGTAATGCTGTAAACAGCATTGTATTTAAAGCTGCAACAACGGAAGCAACGACAGAAGCACAGAATATCATTACAAAGAATGACAGATTAAGTAAGTTTCTGGAATCTTCCAATAATACAGTAGGTATTTCCAGTTATATTATGGATATTCTGTATATATTGATCGTTCTGGTCATTGCAGTGGCGTTTCTGACGCTGCTTGCACATATATACAAATATATGAAACAAAAGAGAGATCCACATTATAAAAGAAATGATGATGATTTCTTAGATAATTAAAAAAGAGGATAAAAGAGATGCGTACGATTAATACAGATGAGATTATTCAGACTGTAAAAAAGATGTGTATAGAGGCAAATCTAAAATTGTCAGAGGATATGGAAAAGGCAGTCAGAAATGCCACAACAGAAGAAGACAGTGTACTTGGCAGACAGATTCTGACCCAGTTATGCGAGAATCTTGATATCGCAGCAAAAGAACAGATACCGATCTGTCAGGATACCGGAATGGCAGTATTTTTTGTAAATATTGGTCAGGATGTTCATGTAGAAGGAATGAATCTGACCGATGCAATCAATGAGGGGGTAAGACAGGGATATACAGAAGGATATCTCCGTAAGTCTGTCGTAAAAGATCCGTTAATCCGTGAGAATACAAAGGATAATACACCGGCTATTATTCATTATGATATTGTTCCGGGTGAGAATATCGAGATCACGATTGCACCAAAGGGATTCGGAAGTGAGAATATGAGCCGTGTGTTCATGTTAAAGCCCGCCGATGGAGAAGAAGGAGTAAAGGCAGCTGTTCTTCAGGCAGTAAAGGATGCAGGTCCAAATGCATGTCCGCCAATGTTTGTAGGTGTCGGTCTGGGTGGAGATTTTGAAATGGCTGCCAAGCTTGCAAAGAAAGCTCTTACCAGAAAAGCCGGAGAACATTCACCATATGAGCATATTGCAAGAATTGAGAGTGAGATTCTGGATGCCGTTAATCATACAGGTATCGGACCAGGCGGTCTGGGCGGTAAGACGACAGCACTTGCAGTCAATATCGAAACTTATGCAACACATATCGCAGGTATGCCGCTTGCAGTCAATATGTGTTGCCATGTAAACAGACATGTAACAAGAATTCTGTAATGAATTTCGAAAGCTGTTATTAATATCAACATATGGCAGAATATGAGTTACAGAAGTAATTTTATAGAAGAATAAAAAGAGAGAGATGTGAAAAATGGATAAGCATATTACAGCACCATTTGATAAGAAACAGGTAGAAGAACTTCATGCAGGAGATTATGTATATATATCAGGTGTGATCTACAGTGCCAGAGATGCAGCACATAAGAGAATGTATGATACATTGATCGAGAATGAAAATGATGAATCAAAGCTTCCAATTCAGTTGGAAGGAAATGTAATCTATTACCTGGGACCAACACCTGCAAGAGAAGGACAGGTCATCGGATCGGCAGGACCAACAACCAGCAGTCGTATGGACAAATACACACCACTCATTCTTTCAAAAGGTTTGAATGGAATGATCGGAAAAGGAAAGAGAAGTCAGGCAGTTATTGATGCCATCGTAGAAAACAAGGCAGTATATTTTGCTGCGGTAGGCGGTGCAGGTGCACTCCTTTCCAAATGTATCAAGAAATCAGAAGTCGTTGCATATGATGATCTGGGAACAGAAGCCATCCGTAAGATGACAGTTGAAAATCTTCCTGTTATTGTTGTAATTGACAGCAAAGGAAATAATCTGTACGAAACAGCGGTTGCAGATTATCTGAAACAGCATGAATAATAATATAGAATAAAGCTGTTTTCGTTCTATTATATCAAAATTGATATATTAAAGAATTATAATAGGGATATTCACAGCTATACATAATTATGTGCATCAGGTTACAATAGCATTGTGATGTTCAAAGCCATTTAAATAGTAAATGTTTAAGAGAGATGCGCTGGGATGTTCCTGGCGCATTTTTTCGATTAAAGAGGAGAGTGATGGATATGGGTAAGAACAAAAAGAAAAAAGAAAGTTATTATGATGCAGACCAATCCGGCAGAAAATTTGGTAAATGGAATTTTATCATGTTGGCAGCAATCATCATAATAGAAGCAGTATTATATTATGTATTAACGCCGACAATCAATTTTCACAGTGTTGAATTCTGGATATGGATGATCGTAACAGTTGTTGCACTTTTTATTTGTACACTGAATTTAAAGGCAGAACAGATAGATGATATGCCTGTATCACCAAAACTGACGAAGATAGTTGGTATTGTGATCGGAATCATGATCCTGGCAGCTATCGTTGGATGGATCGGTTCATCTAAATTATTTTCAGCTTCCAAATATGCCGGTCTGATACAGATCGAAGATGGCGATTTTGAGACTGATATCGTAGAAAGCAAAGAGATCAATGATATCGCGCTGATGGACACAGATACAGCAGTGATCATCGGTGAGCGTGCGATCGGTTCTTTATCTGATGTGGTCAGCCAGTACGAAGTAAGCAGTGACTACAGTACGATCGATTATAATGGAAGTCCGATGAAGGTAGCAGCTCTGGAATATGCCGGATTCATCAAATATATGAATAATAAAAAGAGCGGTATACCGGGATATGTACTCGTCGATCCGGTAAAGAATGAAGCAAAATATGTAAAGCTTGAAAAACCAATGATCTATTCACCTTCTGCATATTTCAATCAGAATCTTTATCGTCATGTGCAGATGGCATATCCGACGGCTATGTTTGAAGGCTTTTATCTGGAATTGGATGATAACGGAAATCCATATTATATCTGTCCGGTACTGACAGCAAATGCAGGCTTGTTCGGTGCAAAGGATGTAAAGGGCATCGTGATCTGTGATCCATGTACCGGTGATACCGAATATCATGAAGTTGGTGACGTACCAAACTGGGTAGATCGTGTCTATGACGGAGATCTGGCATGTAAAAAATATGACTGGTACGGAAAATTATCCGGTGGTTACTGGAACAGCGTATTTGGAAACAAGGGATGTAAAACGACAACAGATGACTATGGTTATAAGGTAATGAACGGAGATGTGTGGGTATATACCGGTGTAACTTCCGTAAATGGAGATGAATCTAATATCGGTTTTGTTATGATCAATCTTCGTACCGGAGAAAGTAAATATTATTCGATTGCAGGTGCAGAAGAACACTCGGCAATGGCATCCGCAGAAGGACAGGTACAGCACCTTGGATATAAAGCATCCTTCCCTTCATTGATAAATATTGGCGGTATTCCTACTTATATTATGGTATTAAAAGATAACGGTGGCCTTGTCAAAATGTATGCACTGGTTGATGTCGAGAAATACAACATCGTAGCAACCGGAAATACACAGAGAGAAACACTGGCATCTTATAATAAACTGCTGGCACAGAATGGACTAAAGACAGGCAAAGATCTGTCCGATGATCTTCCAAACAAGCAGATCACGGTCAAAGACATTCAGTTCATTCAGTTAGAGGATAGTACCTATGTGTATATCACAGATGAAAACAGAAATGTCTACAAGCAGGATTTTGCTGAAAATGAAAGTCTGATCCTCATTCAGCAGGGAGATTCAATCAAGGTATTCTATCAGGAAGGAGAGGATGCAATCAATCAGTTGATCTCGTACGAAAAATGATTTGTTGATCTGTTTAGTAAAAAAATACTGAAAAAACAGAATTGCAATGAATGCGTACAATTATATAAAGTATGTGCAAGGTGTATTTAAAGTTTATGTAAATATATACAATTTGCATAAATAAAATTAGCAGTATTGACTAATCAGACCAAATTGACACGAGGTCAAATATATTGTAAATTATTATTATAGGCTGATTCTTGGCATGAATCAGTTGATGCAAAAGGTTTTAAACAAGAAAAAAGGAGAGTTCTATGGAAAAGAAGAGAGTATTCAGTAAATCACTAATTTTACTGGCAATTACAAGTATTATGCTGTTTGCGATGAGCATTACATCTATGGCAGCAACTGAGACAAATATGAATATTCAGCAGACAGGTTCAAGCAGTAGCAGGGTAGATATTACATGGCAAACATACCTTGGTCAGAATATTCATTATCATGTGGAAATGAGTTATGATGGTGTAAACTGGGCAATGCAGGATTATGCATATAATTCTAATGAAACAATTTATGGCTTGACAGAAGGCTCATCTTATTATGTAAGAATATCAGTATATAATAAAGATTTTCATTCAACAGATAGTAGAAAAGATGGCAATCTTGTAGCTGTATCACAGAAGCAGTTAGTCAGTACAAATCCTTCAGAGGTACAGAACCTGAGACAGACAGGAGCAACAAAGAATTCTATATCTATGGAATGGGATCCAGTAGCAGGTGCATCATATTATCGGATACTCATATGGGAAAACTATGGGTATAAGACAATCGCAACTTCAAATACAAATTCTGCTACAATTAGTGGATTAGATCCTTCCAGTGAGATCAGGTATTATGTGGCAGCTGTAAAAAATGTAAATGGATATGAGGCTGTAGGCGATGAATCAGAATCTTCCTATATGAAGACAGTTCCAAAGAAAGTAACCAGAGTAGCAATAACAGACTTATACGATAATATTAAGGTATGTTATTATGGTTGGACATCTTGCGAGAATGCAGATGGATATCAGTATGAAATTACTAGCTTAAATGGAAAGAAAAAATATTATAAAGCTACAACAACCTCTACAAGTGCTCGTTTAACAACATATCCTGTAGGTGCATTTACAAAGGCAAGAGTAAGAGCATATGTTGAAATTAATGGAAAGAAAACATATGGTCCATGGTCAAATTATGATTATAATGCTTGCAGTAAGGACGTTACAGCAAGAAGAAGTAAAAATGGTAAGAAAATTACGTTGAAGTGGAAAAAGGTAAGTGGGGTATCAGAATATCGAATTTACATTTCAACTAAAGAAAAGAAAGGTTACAAAAAGGTTGCAACTGTAAGTTCCAAGAAATCAAGCTATACAATTACAAAGTATAATAAGAAGAAACTGAAGAAGGGTCAGAAGTATTATGTACAGTTAAGATATGTTGGTAAGAATGGAAAGAAGAAGGTTGTAAGTAACATATATAGTTATGTACGTCTTTAATAAACAAAATTGGTAAGAAGTCATATAAGGCAGATGCAACTTGGTAAACATATACATATATGAGCAAGTATTATTAAAAATATTACTTTAACAATCATAAAAGTATCTGGTAAAATTTAAAACGCCGGAGGAATCATAGTTTTTTGCGATATGGTTTCTCCGGTGTATTTATTTTTCAGGCGAGACATGGTTTTGTGCATAATTAACAAAAATAAAACACCAAATTGACAAAATAAATAAAAACGAGTACTCTGAAATTACAGGGTACATTTTATATAGGTATTTTGTGCATCAAAAAAAATAGAGGAGAGTATTTTATGGGACAAAGGGTAGTAAAAAGATCATTTCTATTGGTTGCAATCATGTCAATCATGTTATTTGCAATGAGTATTACGGCATTTGCAGATGGCGGAGTGACAGGACTTAAGCAGACAGGAGTATCTGCATCAGAAGTAGCAATCTCTTATAACGAGGTAACGAATGCATCCGGATATTTAGTATACTATGCAGGCAGTGATGGTGTATGGCAGCGACCATATGGTCGGACAGAGGTCTCACAGCTAGACAGCAGATCAAATAGTGTAACAATATCAGGTTTGAAAGCAGCAACTGTTTATACAGTAAAAGTTGTTCCCGTATTTATTGTAAATGGTACATATGCAGCAGATGAGAATCAGGCAGGTACATTGCAGGTATTTACATCTCCGAATGCTGTTACAGGTCTGAAACAGACAAAGGCAACAGCGAAGACTGCAACGTTATCATGGAAAAAGGTAAGTGGTGCGAATAAGTATTATATCGTAAACAGTTCGAGAACAAAGATCATTGCAAAGACAACAAAGACTTCTGTTACTATTAAAAAATTAAAGACAGGCTCTGCAAATATATATTATGTGTATGCAGTAAAGGAATTTAATAAAAAGAATGCGATATCACAGGGAAAAGGGCTATATGTCTTTACAACACCCGGAAAACCAACAAAACTGGGGGATTATAAGTTAGGAAATTACATCTGGAAACCAACAGAAAGTAATCAGATAACGATTGGATGGAACAGAAGCAAGAAAGATAAGTATTATTCATCAGGATATCGTTTGGAGATTTATTCTTTAGAGGGCAAGAAGATAAAGGTGTATGATATCAAGAATGGTCATACATTATATAAAAAATTCACCGGTATGAAATCTATCAGAAACAAAGGCTTCAAATGCAGAGTTACCGGTTATGTCAAGTTGAATAAAAAGAAATTCTGTGGAACAAAGTCAGATTGGAAGGTAATCATTCCACAGCCCGGTTTCAAGATGACAAGAACCGGATACCACACAGTAAAACTTAACTGGAACTCTATCAAGAATGCAACAGGTTATACTGTATATGCCTGTAAGGATATGAAGGCAGAGAAGCAGGCGTTCTATAAGGTAAAAGAGGTAGGGGCAGGTACAACTTCCTGTGAAGTAAGCAATCTTACAAGACAGAGATATGTTGGATTTTATGTTATTCCAACTGTAAAAGTAAAAGGAAAGACATATAAGCCGGCTCCAACGTGGACTATATATGGATATTTGAATTAATATGCGTTAATCATTGAATTAAGAACTATAAAAGTCATGGGAATATGTAATTTGTACAGATAACATTTCTTGTGCAGTAAAGGACTTCTATGGGGTAAAATGTATATTTGTAAAGAATGCATTTGAACCTGTAGAAGTTTTTTTTATAAAAAAAGATATTGACTATAAATATAAAATTTGATATTTTTGTAATATAATTTTAACAAAAAGGAAATGATTTAAATGAAAACAAAGAAAATATCAATTATAAGGATGATTATAATGACTGTTATTGCGGTCTGTTTTTTTTGTAATCTGACTATGGTTGCACATGCAGAAAATGATGTAACAGAGATCAAGCAGACGGCTGCCGGCGAGAATACAGTTATGGTAAGCTGGAAAAAGGCAGAAGGTGCGTATGGTTATAATGTATACATATCGACAGATGGTGTTACTTTTGTAAGAACAACAAAGGGAAGCGAATGCGATGTCTATAATGATACAAAGAAAAAAATCAGTAATCTTACAGCAGGAAGTACATATTATGTATCAATAGAGGCAGTATATAAGGACAATGAGGGAAATATCACATCGGGAACGATGTCTGATAAAGTGGAAGTCGTAACAGCTCCAAGTGCATCTAAGATATTCACATCATCTATAAAAGAGACAAAGACATCCCCGAATGCAATCTCTTTTAAATGGGGAAGTGTTCGAGGTGCAAACAGATATATCTTATATGTTAACGATAAAAAGATAGCAACGGTAAAGAAGACCAGTGCAAAGGTAAAAGTAAAGGTAGGTTCTGTGAATACAGTTCGTATCACACCGGTTCGACAATCAACATCCGGATTCCTCGCAAAGGGTGGTCATGCGGAAGCGTACGACCTCTATGCTGCGCCGGGGAAACCATGCAAAGTAGCATCTTTTAAGAGAAATAATTACACATGGTATCCGACTGTCAGCAATAAAGTTATGATCGGATGGAATAAATCTGCCCGTGACAAATATGAACCGTCAGGATATCAGGTTCAGATTTATTCTTTAAAGAATAAAAAACTGAAAACATTTAATACTAAGAAGACAAAAGTAAGATTTGATATCCCTGCGGTGAAGGGAAAGGGATTTAAGGTTCGTGTAAGAAGCTATGTTAAGATCAACAATAAAAAATGCTACGGAAGATGGTCAGACTACAAGGTAGTGATTCCTCAGGCAAAGATCAGTATCCAGAGAACAGACGAGACAACGGTTACCGTAAGGTGGAATAAGGTTACAAATGCAAAGCGTTATTATATTTATGCTTGTAATGACATTAAAGCGGCAAAGCCATTATGGAAAAAAGTAGCTGTTGTTGGTCCAAATACCGGAAAATATGAATATAATAATTGTATCGTAGGAAGATCTACTGCGATTTATGTTATTCCGGAGGTAAAGGTTGGTAAGTCATTATATAAAGCTGCATATGTGTGGTATTTATATATGGATATTAAATAAAAAGTTCTTGACAAACCCAATATCCTTTGATATCATGTACTAGCGTCAAAATTTAATATCCCTGGTGGGAACATTTCATTTAGGCATTTTGCAGAAGTACTCAAGTGGCTGAAGAGGCGCCCCTGCTAAGGGTGTAGGCCGTTTGCGCGGCGCGAGGGTTCAAATCCCTCCTTCTGCGTATTCTATCTGAATTATTAAGTCATCAGTTGAAAGCAGATCGTGAACGGAAGCAGATATTAGAATTTTGACAGTGGTATTCCTCGATAGCTCAATGGTAGAGCACTCGGCTGTTAACCGAGGGGTTGTAGGTTCGAGCCCTACTCGGGGAGCTTAGCGAAAGCTAATTGAATAAATGGCGCGATAGCCAAGTGGTAAGGCCCCGGTCTGCAACACCGTCATCGCCGGTTCAAATCCGGCTCGCGCCTCTTTTAAAGAGATTGGAATGATCCAGTCTCTTTTTTAGTTTGCACAAAGTTCTCCTGGTTTACTTTTATAGGGTGGTTTGATATAATATTTTCGGGAGTTTGTTCATTTTTTTATTTGGTGACTCTTATAGGAGGGTTTATGACGCAAAGAAACAAGGAACAACGAATTAATTACAAATTAGATGAAACCATACAGGTAGATCAAAATGAGATAAAAATATATAATGTGCCTTTTGCGGGAAATTCTAATACATGCAGAGAAGTGTTCGTGAAAGGTGATCGTGTTCTGGAATTCAATATTTCAGGAGATCTGACACTGGATCAGCTTGCACAGAAACCGGTATTCAGGGATGAACTGGTTGAATATCTGTATAGTATCAGCAGACAGCTGGTTTCCATGGTACATAATGGATTGAAGTTAGAAAAAGTTGTATTCGATCTGAAGTATATGTATGTGAGATTGAGTGATTTCAGTATACAATTAATCTATCTTCCGTTTGAAAAGGTAGAACCAATGGAAGGACCGGATGCATTTATCCGTTGTCTGTTAAACAAGATGACGTATGCACACACATCTGCGCTTGAGTGTGCCAATCAGATCATTGATTATCTGAATAGTCAGAAGGAATTCAATGTAATACAATTTAATTTGTTTGTAAAGGAATTACGTTTAAAGAGTCAATTGCTTCTGATAGGTGAGCATGTGTCTTCAGAAAATAAAGAGAAAGCAGCGAATTCAGCGAAGACAGAATCAGCGATTCTGATAGCGGAGGAAGCTGCAAGAAATGCAGATATTGCGAGAATGCAGGCAGAGAGCGAAGCCAAGAGACTGACAGCTTATGCAAAACAGCAGGCAAAGGTTGCAAAAACAGCAGAAGAGATGCGTATGTTGGCAGAAGCTGCAAGAATACAGGCAGAAATCAATCGGCAGAAAGCAGAAAAAGAATATCGGGATCAATCGCAGACAGCAGTTCTGTATGCCTGTCAGGTGCAGGAGCAGTCAGATGATGCTGTAAGAAAAGAATATGAAGAGGCGAAGCTGCGTGCTGAGACAGCAGCTAAGAAAGCGGAGGAAGAATTCAGAAAAGCATCAGCGGAATCTGAACGATTGGCAGAGGAAGTAAGAGCTGCCAGGGAAGAAGAAATGCGTGCAGAAGAAGCAAGGATGCGTGCAGAATATGAAGCAAGAAGAAATTATAAAGAAGCTGAAAAACAGGAGAAGGAAGCCCGACGGAGAAACGAAGAGATTGGAAGACTGTCAGAGACTAGACAGACGAACAGGATTGATCCGGAGGAAGATGAGACAGTTGTTCTTACGAATGTAACAGAGAAAATCGGAAAAATACCGGTACTGATTCGGAAAAAAACCGGTGAACAGATTTATATTAATAAGCAGGCATTTTGTATAGGAAAAGCAGATCAGGGTGTCGATTTTAAGATCACGGATAATAAATCCGTAAGCAGGAGGCATGCTTATATTACAAATATAAATGGTATTTATTATCTTCGAGATAATAATTCCACGAATCATACATATTTGAATGGTGATATGGTCTATAGCAATGTGGAGATCGTTATTCCGGATAACAGTAGTATCCGGCTTTCAAATGAAGAATTTTTATTTAAAATGAATTAGGAGGAGCGGAATATGTTTTGTGACAATTGTGGGTGTGAGATTGCGCCAGAGGTGAAAATCTGTCCTGTCTGTGGAAAGAAAGTAGAGGATATGAATCCGGCAGGTATTACGGATGCCGGTACGATCGAAGATGTTTCTACAACAGCAGACGATAAAGCCGAGACAGCAGATGTGATGAAACAGGCATCAGATATAGAAAAGAATCTATCCGATGCTGCAGATAAAGAAAGTGCAGATGTCATTGATACAGATGATATGGAAGAAGAAGGGACTACTGTTTTAAAAGCAGTTGATCTGGAAAAAGAGACCTCTGTTGATGAAGATGAAGAAGGAACAACGGTTCTGAATTCCGATATGTTAAAGGGACCGGCACCAAATGGAATTCCATCATTCCAGAACAGACCAATGGGAGTGAACAATCAGCCAATGCAGGGACGTCCAATGATGGGACCAAACGGTCAGCCGATGCAGGGACGTCCGGTGATGGGACCAAACGGTCAGCCAATGCAGGGACGTCCGGTGATGGGACCAAACGGTCAGCCGGTGCAGGGACGCCCAATGATGGGACCGAATGGTCAGCCGATGCCGGGACCGAATGGTCAGCCGGTGCCAATGAATGGTGAGGATAAGAAAAAGAACAAGAAGAAGGAAAAGGCTCCAAAGCAGCCAAAGCCACAGAAAGCACCTAAGCCACCGAAAGAGCAGAATGCTTCAAAGGAAAAGAAGGGCAAGGGCGGCAAGATCGCTCTGATCGTTATTCTTATCGTGATCGTTCTTGCAGGCGGTGGAGCTGCAGCAATATTTGTTCCTAAGTTCATGAATTATAATAAAGCTGAGGATGCTTTAAAGAATGGTAAAGTAGATGAGGCAATTGACCTTTATAATAAAGCAAAGCCGATCAAAGATTCTAAGACCAAGGTAAATGGTGGAGCATATTTTGAATACGCAGAGAATCTGTTTGCAGCCGGAAACTTTGTTGAAGCTGCAGATAATTACAGAAAGGCAGCAGGTCTTAACTATGAGGGGGCTGCTCAGAAGGAGAAAGAGAGCTACTTTAGTCAGGCCGAAAAGCTGTATGGTGAGGCAAATTACACAGAAGCAGCAGATTATTATGAGAAAGCAGGAGATGTAAATGGTGCAGCCGATAAGGTAAAAGAATGTTCTTATATGAATGGTTGTGCATTGGAAGGTGAGAAGAAGTACGATGAGGCCATTCAGGCATTTACCGCAGCCGGTGACTATCAGGATGCAGCCGAAAAAATTAAGGAATGTTATTATAATGATGCGGTTGACAAGATGGCAGCAGGCGATTATATTAATGCAAAAGATTTATTTGTAAAGTCAGAATATAATGATTATGCAGATAAAGCAAATGAGTGTCTGTGCTTACTGGCAGAACAGTATGTATCACAGCAGGATTATTCAAAAGCGATCGAGACATATGGTCAGGTCGATTCTTCCTATAAGGACTGTACAGCAGATATAGACGCTGTGCGGATCAAATGGGCAAAGCTTTTGAGTGATGGAAAAGATTATAAGGCAGCAGTAGAGATGTATAGTCAGGTTACGACCAAGGATATGACTAAAAAGATCAACAAAGCAAAGTCTAAATACATCAAGGATCATTTTGACAGTAACGATGAGACTACTATGAATTACATCTGTGATCTTCGTCAGGCAGGTTATGACTCAGCAGATGATGATTATACAGCACTGACAGGCTGGTTTATTGAGTCATTTGTAAATGATGACAAGGAAGATTATAAGAGTAAGAATGATTCAGCTTCATCTGATAAAACGATCTATATCCATACGATGTTTTTAACAGAGAATGATGTAACAATGAACCTGAAAGGTTACGTTGTATATTCAGATGGAACAAAGAGCAATGAAGTTACATTTGGTGAAGTGAAAGACAGATATACAACGTGGATGAGCATTGATTCCTCACAGGCGATCAAGGGAGCAGCTACGTTATACATATATGAGATTGATACAAACCGATTGATAGAGAAGTATGTATTTACTATAGAATAAAGATCGGAAAATAGTACAGATAAAAAGCGGCTGTATTCTGAATTAAGAGTTGCAGACGCTTTTTATGCCGAAGTATGTAGAAAGGAACAGTGGACACATGGAGTCAGTCAGCAAGAGAACAATGTCCAATCAGAATACGGGGAATACAGTACAGCAGATGGAAAGTGAATTTACTCCCGGAGTAGAGATCAAGATCATTGTAGCGGTTATTTTCCTTATGGCGTTCGGTCTGGTCATGATCTTCAGCGCGTCCAGTTATACATCATCTATAAGCAGTGCTACGAATTATGATTCGGCATTTTATTTTAAGAAACAGTTGAAAATGATTATTTTGGGAATGGTGGCTGCCGGAGTGGTAAGCGTGATTCCGTATAAGGCATTTAAGAAGGTCGGACCTTTGATGTATGGTTTATCGATCGTTTTGATCTTTGCTTTAAAAACGCCACTTGGTATAACATCCGGCGGTGCGACCAGATGGTTGAATCTTGGAATAATCCAGTTACAGGTTGCCGATGCTACAAAGGTATGTATGATTATCTTTATGGCATATTATGTCAGCAAATACTGGAAAGAAATGCATAAGTTTCTTAGGATATTTAAGCTGTGGCTGTTTATTGCATTTCAGGCAGGACTGATTCTTGCCATTTCTTCAAACCTGAGTAGCTGTCTGATCTTATTATTGATGGTATTTGTTCTGACCTTTATCGTAGGTAAGAATCCATCCCTGCATATCGGAGTCGGAGTGTTTGGTATTGTCGCTGTGATTATATTGATCATATGGTTGAAGGCAACGATGCCGCTTGAAAGTGAGATGGATAAGTATCCGTATCAGATCCAGCGTTTCTTCGGATGGATCGACCCGGAGCGTTATGCCGGCTCACTTGGTTATCAGCCATTGCAGTCCTTATATGCCATCGGAAGCGGCGGCTTACTTGGAAAGGGGCTTGGAAATGGTACACAGAAGCTGAGTAATATTCCGGAAGCACAGAATGATATGATCTTTGCGATCATCTGTGAGGAGTTGGGATTGGTTGGAGCGATCATTATGTTCCTGATGTTCGGCTATCTGTTGTATCAGATGTTTATTGTTGTAAGAGAATCGAAGAATCTATATGGAAGCGTAGTTGTAATAGGAGTTATGCTTCATATTATCTTTCAGATTATAGTTAATGTATGTGTTGCTGTGAACTTTTTCCCGAATACGGGTGTATCCCTTCCGTTTATCAGTTCGGGTGGTTCGGCGATCCTATGTACCATGATCGAGATCGGTCTGGTGCTTGGCATACGAAGACAGCAATGTAATAGAAAATATTCCAGAATAAATTAATTGAGGAGAGATTATGAGAAAAATAGGAAAAGGCTTAATTCTGACTGCATTATTTGCAGTCTGTACAGTAGGAATGGTCGGGGTAAATCTGAATGCTGCAACTTTGCAGAATAAGGATCAGAAGAGTTATGATATCGAGATCATGACAGATGGACAGATCCCGGGCGCAGACAGTTCGGCGACAGAAGCGCCAACAACAGAAGAACCGACAACGGAAGCTCCAAAGAATGGCTGGGTAAAAGAGCCTGATGGTAGAAAATACTATGTAAACGGTGTTGCAAAGACGGGAAGTCATGTAGCGATCAAGGACAGTAATGGCAAGAAATATTATTATTCTTTCGATAAGAAGGGTAATCTTGTGTATGGTCTTGTGAAGGTAAATGGTAAGCTGTACTATCATTCTTCAAGTGACAAGAAGCATCCGGGTGCAGCTGTTACTGGATGGCAGCAGATAAAAGGTAAGAAGTATTATTTCAGCAAGAAGACCTGTGCAGCTTATACAGGATATAAGAAGATAGGAAATTCCAGATATTTCTTTGACAGCAAGGGAAGGATGCTGACAAAGAAATGGAAGACGGTTGAGAAAAGAAAGTATTACTTTGGCAAGGATGGCAAGGCTGAAACAGGACTTGTGAAGATCAGTGGAAAGAAATATTATTTCAGTAAAAAAGGTGTCCTGCAGAAAAGCAAATTTGTAAAATATAAGGGAAAGAAGTATTACCTTGGAAAGACAGGTAAGGCTGCAGCAGGTGAAGTAAGGAAGGTAAATAGTAGCTACTATTACTTTAATAAATCAGCAAGCATGATAAAGAGTTCCTGGATTAAGACATCGAAGGGCAAGTACTATTTTGGTAAGAGCGGAAAAGCCTATACCGGATCACATAAGATCAATAATAAGGTGTATGTATTCCGTTCAAACGGAACGTTGGTAACACAATCAGGTCTGGTGACGATATCCGGCAAGACTTATTATATGAACAGCAATGGTACAGCACAGACCGGATATAAGAAGATTGGTGATGCATATTACTATTTTGGTAAAGATGGTGTTATGTATAGAAAGAAATGGGCGTATGTCGGTGGATATAAGTTCTATTTCTGTTCTAATGGTAAGCGTGCAGTCGAAGTAGATGATGTCATCGGAGATCAGGATGCTTATGAGATCATCATTAATAAGAAAACCAATGTTGTAACTGTATATGCAAAGGATGGAAAGAATGGATATATTATTCCGGTACGTGCTTTTATATGTTCTACCGGTGTGAGCACACCACTTGGTACATTCCATACACAGAGCCGTTACAGATGGCATGAACTGATGGGACCATGCTGGGGGCAGTGGTGCAGTGGTATCTACGAAGGCTATCTGTTCCATTCGGTATACTACAACGATGTAAATAATAACAATGCACTTAGCGTAAATGCTTATAATAAGCTTGGCACAACATGTTCACATGGATGTGTAAGACTGACAGCAGGAGATGCAAAGTGGATTTATGATCACTGCAGTGTCGGAACAAAGGTAACGATCATTAATGAAAGCGGCAGAGATCCATTTCCAAAGCCAACTGCATATAAGCTTCCATCATGGCATACATGGGATCCGACAGATCCTAATATGCAGTATAAATGTAAACAGAAGGGCTGCCACTAGGGAGGACGATCGTGCACACGATTATTAAAAAACTATTTGCGATATCTTTAATATGTATATGTATGTGTGCCTGTGTGTCCTGCAAAAAGGAGGAGACACAGACGGAAGGAACAACAGAGGCGATAACGAATGGATCGGTAGAAGATTCTTCGGCGTTTATTCCGTTGGGAATGGTCATTGATGTTTCACAAAATGATATGATCAAAGATGTAACTTACGAGATAAAAGACACAGAGATCGCTGTTGTGAATTTTAAATATAATGGACTTCAGTGTCAATTTCGGGGATCGGCAGTTCATAATGAATTTGATCTGGCCGGTGTTCAGAATAATGGTGACGGAAATATGGTTGTAACTTCTGTAGGAAGTTATAATGCGACCTATTATAAGCTGGATCCCGGAAGAGTGGTATTCTGGAGCGATGAAAATATTCATTACAGTCTGTATGTATATGTTACGGCGGAAGATTCTGTGTTAGAGGAGATTTTGTCAAATCTGATATTTGAGAATCATTATACGGAGCGTGCCGATGTAAAGAAAAGTACAGAGGCAGCAGCCGAAGAGTTTGCCGGACAGGTTATAACGATCATTCAGAATAAGGATATGCAGGCCTTATCAGAGATTATGAATTATCCGCAGGAGCTTGGAAGCGGACAGTCGATCGGAAATATAGATGAGCTTATGGCGATTCCGGCAGAAGATATTTTTACAAAGGATATTCTTGAAGCCGTGAATGAAGATTCTCTGGCTAACCTGCGACAGGGCAGAGATGGCGATTCTTATCTTATTGGTTCAAATTATAAAAACATCTATTTTCGAAAAAATGCAGATGGAGATTTTAAAATTGTAAAAATAAATAATTAAGAATAGAAAGCAGCCCATTTAGCTGCCCGTAATGCATAGACTGCCCCTGCAATAATATGTGCGAGGATTTCGTTGTGAGATGCATATTGCCGGTAAATACGAGCGCCCGTTCGAGCTCAAAGAGCGAGTTGACGCAAGAATATTTAAAAATCAGGCATATGAAGCGAACAGAAACCGCAGTAAGTTATTGCAGGGGCAGTCTATGCATTACGGGCAGCTAAATGGGCTGCTTTTTATGTGAAAAAAATATGGCGAAAATCTTGTAGAATTCTGTAGGAATAATGCCTACGATATGAATTGTAGAGATGGGAAGATAAATGTAGAATTATTTTGTGTAATGGACAGGCTGGGTCTGACTGTCCGAAAATAAAGCAGGAGGGTACATATAAATGGGAAATAAATATCTGATAAAGGAAGCGGCAAAGCTGGTTGATGTGGAGCCTCATGTATTAAGGTATTGGGAAGAGGAACTTGATATGCGGATCAAGCGGAATGATATGGGACATCGATATTATGATGAGCAGGATATCCGCATTTTAAAGAAGATAAAGGAATTGAAGGATCGCGGAATTCAGCTTAAGGCAATACATGAACTGGTGCAGAAAATGTATGATATTTTGGAAAATGGTGTTCCGGCAGAGGATGCATCCAAAGAGGTAGAGGCAGATTTTACCTCGGAGTTAGTGAATACGGTAACACAGATCGGTGAAGATGTGGATGACGATCAGGCAAGGATCGTGGATTTCAAGCTGGTTCAGTTCCAGTCCGTGATGTCAAAGATCGTTGGAAATTCCATAAAGGAGAATATTAAGCCAATCAGTCAGGCAGTGACAGCGGAGACAACCGAGCAGATAGCAAAGCAGATGGATGTCATTATGAGAGAACAGGACGAGCGGGCTGAGGAGCGGTACCGAAGACTGGATACCGTGATCCGGGAAATGCAGCAGACCAGACGGGAGATTGCGGCAGCAGAAACTACCGGAAAAAAGAAAAAACATTTCTTTGGCAAGAAAAATAAGTAACAATGTATGCAGATCCATCTATCATTCGTTTTCTTTATAAAAACTTCATATAAGAGGCTGCAAAAGCATGATATAATGAGCGTAAGCCGAGCAATGCAGAATAAAAAGTACATAGACCGAATGTAAGCTTGCTTACAATGAGGTCTATGTAGTTTTTATTCTATAGTGCGAAGCACGGACATCGAGTAATCAGAAAGATTACGAGATGAGCATTGCGAAGGAAAAGACATCGAGTAATCAGAAA
>NZ_QTMQ01000017.1:0-16698 GCF_003604095.1 Clostridium sp. AF15-41 | reverse complement strand
GACATCGAGTAATCAGAAAGATTACGAGATGAGCATTGCGAAGGAAAAGACATCGAGTAATCAGAAAGATTACGAGATGAGCATTGCGAAGGAAAAGATATCGAGCAATCAGAAAGATTACGAGATGGGTATTGAAAATTTTTTATAAAGGAAAACATATGAAGATCATTAAAAAAGTTAAATGGGCATTGGTTTCGGTTTGGATTTTTATCGTGTTGATCATGGTGATAGGAACGATTGTGATCGGACGAAGTTATCTGTCAGAAATGTTTGGAGATGGATATAGTATACAGTCATTATATTCCATTAGTGATCCGATCAAGGAGACCTATAGAAATCTGTCGATTATCATGTCGGAGGTACAGGAAGATCTGCAGACAAATCCCAATAAATTTTATGATAAAAAATATTTTGAAAGTTTGAATCAGAAAGCTGGAAATTACAGGACATCGGTTCTCGTCTATCTGAACGGAGAATTTGTATATTCCGGAATACAGAAAGATATAGAGGAACTGGAATCCTCGTTACTTACTAAAAGAACCATTTATACAAATGGTGAAAGAGACATTGATCAGGATAACAATTTATCGGAAGTCAGTGTGGAAGATATGGGGGCACAAGGTTCATACTCATTTGGAGAGAATGGAAAAACCTATGAATATATGTTGACTACCCCGCAAGCATATCTGTGTAATGAGATTGATTATCAGATTGACGGAAAACCGATCAGCGTTTTTCTGGTTACCTACTATGGTAATTATGTCAGCCAGTTTAAGAGTGCACTTGTGGGTTTCATTTTTATGATGTTTTTGATCATGCTTGTGTTGACGACGGCATTGTCAGCGCTGGTATATACACAGTTTATTCGACCGTTGGTACGATTAAAAGAGGCAGCAGAGGAGATCGGTACAGGAAATTTGAACAGCCCGGTCGACGTGAGCAGCAGCAGAAAAGATGAGATCGGAGAGTTATGCCGGTCATTTAATGACATGAGGGTACGTTTGAATGAGTCTGTTGAGCTTAAGATGCAGTATGAGGAAGAGAACAGAGAGTTGATCAGTAATATTTCCCATGATCTGAAAACGCCGATCACGACGATCAAAGGTTATGTCGAAGGTCTGATGGATGGTGTGGCAGATACGCCGGAGAAACAGGATCGCTATCTGAAGATGATCTATAATAAGGCAAATGAATTGGATGCGTTGATTAATGAGCTGTCGCTCTATACAAATATTACGAACAATGCGATACCATATGAATTCCACAGGGTATCAGTTAAGGATTATTTTAATGATTGTATGGAAGAGGTTCGGGCAGATCTGTTGTCACATAATATGACTCTTACTTATAATAACTATTGTGCAGAAGATGTAAAGGTTGTCGTTGATCCGGATCAGTTGAAGCGAGTTATCAACAACGTTGTTACGAATGCGATCAAGTATACAGACAAAGAGGAAGGTCATATTGACATTTCTATAGAGGAAAGTGAGAAGATGATCAAGGTATCGATCAATGATGATGGACGGGGTATTGATAAAGAGAGCCTGCCGCATATATTTGACCGAACCTATCGTGCAGACAATGCAAGACGTTCCAGAGGCGGAAGCGGACTGGGACTTGCTATCTGTAAGAAGATCGTGGAAGAACATGGTGGAAAGATCTGGGCAACCAGTACGAAAGGCGAGGGTACAACGATCTATTTCACATTGAAGAAGTACATCAAGGAGGAAAATAAAGATGAGCAGAATATTGATAATTGAAGATGAACTTAGTATTGCAGAATTGGAGAGAGATTATCTGGAGTTAAATGATTTTGAAGTCGAAATAGAGACAAACGGAGCAAAGGGTCTGGATAAGGCACTGGAGAATGACTACAGTCTGATCCTGCTTGATCTGATGCTGCCGGATCTGGATGGATTTGAAATCTGTCGTCAGATTCGTGAGAAGAAGGATATTCCGATCATCATGGTAACAGCGAAGAAGAATGATATTGATAAGATTCGTGGATTGGGACTTGGTGTTGATGATTATGTAACAAAACCCTTCAGTCCAAGCGAACTGGTTGCCAGAGTAAAAGCACATATCTCCAGATATGAGAGATTGATCGGTTCAACTGCATTGCAGAATGACGTGATCGAGATTCGTGGTTTGAAGATCGATAAAACTGATCGTCGTGTCTATGTGGATGGCGAAGAGAAGGTATTTACAAATAAGGAATTTGATCTTTTGACCTTCCTTGCAAGCAATCCGAATAAAGTATTTTCAAAGGATGAACTGTTCAATAAGATTTGGAATATGGAGAGTATCGGGGATATAGCGACCGTAACGGTTCATATTAAGAAGATTCGCGAGAAGATTGAATTTGATACATCTAAGCCACAGTATATCGAGACTGTATGGGGCGTAGGATACAGATTCAGAATGTAGTGAGACAGAAATTATTCAGGCAGGAGAGAGCGTATCAGGGCTTTGGATTGTAAGAGGTTCTGATAAGGAGATAACAGATGAAGATAGAAGTATTATATGAAGATAATGATATATTGGTTGCTGTGAAGCCATACGGACTGCCATCACAGCCGGATAAGAAGAATTCTGAAAATATGGTCAGTATGTTGAAGCTCCGTATCTTTGAGAAAGAGCATCGGACAGAGGAACCGTATCTGGCTCCGATCCACAGATTGGATCGACCGGTTGGCGGCATTATGTTATTTGCAAAGAATAAAGAAGCTGCGGCAAAATTGTCTAAACAGAGCGAAGATGGTGAGATGATCAAATATTATCAGGCGATCTTAACAGGTGAACTTCCGAATGATGCCGGAACGATTACGAATTATCTGATTCATGATAACCAGACCAATGTCACAAGGATTGTGGATAAAGATACACCGGGAGCAAAATTAGCAGAGCTTGATTATGAAGTGTTAGATGTCATGGAGACAGATGATGGAATCTTAAGCTATGTGTTGATCAATCTTATCACAGGCAGAACACATCAGATCCGTGTTCAGATGGCTGGTAAAAAAGCAGGCATTTGGGGTGATACAAAGTACAATCCTAAGTTCCGGAAGACAAAAAAATCTTATAAACAGATCGGTCTTCATGCATCCAGGCTGGAATTTGAACATCCTGTGACAGGAGAACACATGGTATTTAAGAATGAGCCGGAAGGCAAGGCATTCGAGATTATCGAGCTGGATGAATTTTAGAGATAAAAACCGAAGCTATAGGACAAAATGTGTTGATAAAAACCGCCTTCACCCCTGATAAATAAAGGGATGAAGGCGGTTTAATCTTTTTCAAATAAAATTTGAGGGTGAAAAATATGCTGATAGCTGAATCTGTCTACTACATATATCTATTTGGCTTTTGGGATAGATGTCGGATAGATTACATCTTCAAAGCCATTATAGCTGTGAACCCAGCGCATATTTCCATCGCTGTCATATTCTATTAAGTAGCTTATGGTTTCGTCCTTGAAAGTCATAATAAGAACGTTCTGATCATTTATCTCATAGGTTCCTGTCCGTGTCGTCTGCCCTTTTTCGGTGACGGTCATATCTTCTGAGAAGGTAAAGTTCCCCTGATCCTCTACTGCCCATAAGGAATCGCACAGTTTTTCTTCAACTGTCCGTTCATCCCGTTTTTCAGGAAGATGGGTCATAACGAAATAGATTGAGACAAATGCTGCTGTGAGGATCAGAACAACGATAATGGTTATCTTTATAACTTTGAAGGTATGTGTCGTTTTCCTCTGTCTGGACAGGGATGCCTGCTGATCTTTGATCATATCCTGATAGGAGGCTGTGATACTGTAGCTTGAGCCTGCGATACTATTTGTCTTGTTTGTTGATGGTTCCTGTGTTGATTTTAACCGCAGGATAGCAGTCTCGGTCATGCCTTTGGTATTGATGTCTTCGGTCTGATTCGGAAGCTCTTTTTCCTGCAGGTATTGTTCGGAGATGGGAAGTCTGCCAGACTTGTCTGTTCCATTTTTCAGATGGAAGGAAGAATGGGTCTGTTCTTGTTCGCTCATTTATTTATCCCTCGTTTTATATTTTTTATACGCAATTTATCATGGATACTATATACACAAATGGTAGAAAATGCAAGAAAAAAATATTTTGCATTCTATAAGAACAATTCCACGAGAACAAGCTATGAGAACAAGCAAAAATCCCTTGAAAATATTGGACTATATCTATATAATGACAGAAGGTATATAACTTTTTAAAAGACAGGTATAGATGTCAGACACATTTAAAAGGTTACACGATAGAATTATTTTATGAGTATATAAAGGAGAAAATTGAGATGGCTAATGAAAAGAAATTAGTAGAGGCTATTACTTCCATGGACGAAGATTTTGCCCAGTGGTACACAGATGTTGTAAAGAAAGCAGAGCTTACAGATTATTCAAGTGTAAGAGGATGCATGATTTTACGACCGGCCGGTTATGCCATCTGGGAAAATATACAGAAGGAACTCGACAGAAGATTCAAGGAAATAGGCGTAGAAAATGTATATATGCCATTGTTCATTCCTGAAAGTCTTCTTCAGAAGGAGAAGGATCACGTAGAAGGATTTGCACCTGAAGTTGCATGGGTAACACAGGGTGGCTTGGATCCACTTCCGGAGCGTTTATGTGTAAGACCTACATCAGAGACTCTGTTCTGTGATCTGTATTCGAATATCATTCATTCATATAGAGATCTTCCAAAGGTTTATAACCAGTGGTGTTCAGTTGTTCGTTGGGAAAAGACAACCAGACCTTTCCTTCGTTCGATGGAATTCTTATGGCAGGAAGGTCATACGGCACATGCTACAGCAGAAGAAGCAGAGGAAAGAACCATCCAGATGTTAAATGTCTATGCTGATTTCTGTGAGCAGGTTCTGGCTATTCCTATGATCAAGGGACGTAAGACAGATAAAGAGAAGTTTGCAGGTGCAGAGGCTACTTATACGATCGAAGCTCTGATGCATGATGGTAAGGCACTTCAGTCCGGTACAAGCCATAATTTCGGAGATGGATTTGCCAAGGCATTTGGCGTTCAGTATACAGACGCAAATAATAAATTACAGTATGTACACCAGACTTCATGGGGTATGTCAACCAGAATTATCGGCGCGATCATCATGGTTCATGGTGATGACAGCGGCCTGGTGCTTCCACCAAGAATCGCTCCTACACAGGTTATGATCATTCCGATCAACCAGAAGAAGGAAGGCGTTCTTGAAAAGGCACAGGAGATCAAGGCAGCTCTTTCTGAGAAGTTCACAGTTAAGCTGGATGATTCTAATAAGAACCCAGGCTGGAAATTCTCTGAGCAGGAGATGCGCGGCATTCCGGTTCGTATCGAGATCGGACCAAAGGATATCGAAGCTGGTCAGGCAGTTATCGTACGTCGTGATAACAGAGAAAAGACAGTTGTGTCATTAGATAATATTACAGAAGCAGTTGGGGAGATCCTTGAGAAGATGCAGGCAGACATGCTTGCAAAGGCAACTGCTCACAGAGATGCCAATACACATGAGGCTCATAACTGGGAAGAATTCACTGACATTCTGACAAGAAAGCAAGGATTCATCAAAGCTATGTGGTGTGGCGACAGAGCCTGTGAGGAAGCGATCAAGGATGAGACCGGTGCAACAACCAGATGTATGCCATTTGAGCAGGAGCATCTGTCCGATGTCTGTGTACATTGCGGTAAGCCTGCAAAGACGATGGTATACTTTGGCAAGGCATACTAAGAGGAACATCGGCAAAGACGATGGTATACTTTGGCAAAGTATGATAAAAGAAAGACCAGCCATTAGCAGATGATAGATAAGTAGTGTATTTGATTTTGCAGAATTTATGATACTTGCAATAGGTGATAACAAACATATTAATAGATTGTTATCACCTATTTTAATGTAATATATATTTGGGATGGAATATGCTGTTTTCAATTGATATCATGAAATATGGCATAGATGATGACGCAATCATGAAGTATATGGCATAGATGATGACGCTTGAGGGTATATTGGATGAAAAAGCTTGTTAATACCCAGCCGAAGGGCAGGCGCGTGGGTATGACAGCTAGAAAACAGAAATGGTACCCAAGTGAAGGTAGTCATGCGGGTATGACAGCTAAGAAACAGAAGTGATACCCAAGAGAAGGATAGATCATAGGGTATACTAGAAGAGAAGATGAGAGATACCCTATCAAAAAATAAAGTAATGGTATTGTGTACAGAAAGGCATAGAAATACCCAAGGAGGAGGTTGTGATATGGAGATCAGGATGCCGGAGAATGCGAAAAAGGTAATAGAGACACTGGAAGCTGCCGGATATGAAGCCTATATTGTTGGTGGCTGTGTGAGAGACAGTATTCTTGGCAGAGAACCGGGAGACTGGGATATTACGACAGCAGCAAGACCGGAACAGGTAAAGGCGTTATTCAGACGGACGATCGATACTGGAATTAAGCATGGTACGGTTACGGTTATGTTTGGTAAAGAGGCATATGAAGTAACCACCTACCGGGTGGATGGAGAATATTCCGATCACAGAAGACCGGATTCTGTGGAATTTACTGCAAATTTAGAAGAAGACTTGAAGCGTAGGGATTTTACGATCAATGCTATGGCATACAGTCCTTCAGCAGGTGTGATCGATCTGTTCGGTGGAATGGATGATCTGGACAATAAGGTAATCAAGGCGGTCGGTGATCCGCTGGCACGATTTGATGAAGATGCCCTGAGAATCCTTCGGGCAATCCGGTTTGCAGGCCAGCTTGATTTCACGATCGAAAGGGATACCAGAAAAGCGATGATCCTACGGGCACAGTTCTTACAGGATATCAGTGCCGAACGTATCCGCGTGGAGCTTGACAAATTGCTGACTTCTGCGCATCCGGAGAAATTGATGGAAGCATATGTGACAGGTATAACAGCATATATCCTGCCGGAATTTGACCGAATGATGGAACAGCCGCAGAACAATCCATACCACAAATACAACGTAGGAGTTCATTCGATGGAAGCAGTTAAGGTTATTGAGCCAACTACAGTATGCAGATGGGCTGCGCTGCTTCATGATGTGGGAAAGCCGGAATGTCATACTGTGGATGAAAATGGTATCGACCATTTCTATGGACATAATGAGAAGGGGGCAGAGATTGCCCGTAAGGTGCTTCGCAGACTGCGGTTTGACAATGAAACGACAGATCTGGTATGCAAGATGGTGCTGTGGCATGATTATGGTTTAGGGGAGATGTTGAAAAAGACAACCTTCCGAAAAGCACTCAGCAGGATGGGAGCAGATTTCTTCCCTTATTATATCAAGATCCGCCGGGCGGATATGGCGGCGCAGAGTGATTATAAGTTAGAAGAACGGAGAAGCAGCATCGAGCATCTGGAGAAATTGTATCAGGAGATCACGGATGCGAAAGATTGTCTGACGATTAAACAGCTTGCCATCAATGGAAAGGATTTGATCGCACTTGGCGTAAAACCTGGAAAAGAGATCGGCGATATCTTGCAAGAGCTTCTGAATCAGGTGCTTGGCAGTCCTGAGTTGAACAACAGAGAAACGCTGTTGTCTATGGCAGATAAATATATTAAGAAGTAAAAAAATAAAGGTAGAATTATAACTGCATCTAGCTAATTATATATTGACATTACCCAAGATTTCGTAATGAGATGCATAGTGCCGGTAAATACGAGTGCCTGTTTGAGTCCGAAGGACGAGTTGGTCAATGCTTCATCTCTGCCGTATTTTACTACGGAATATGGCAGTTTTTGCGTGATCCATATGCCGGGCGGGTGAATATACCGGGCACAGATCCGGAGGCAAATGTGACATTTTATGTGAAAGACCGGAGATCATTTAAAACAGATAAAAATATGGAGGTGTGGAATGAGACTGAGGAATGTGTTAATTGTTGTGAAAGATATTGAACGGTCAAAGCAATTTTACCATGATCTGTTTGGACTCGAACCAATATTAGATAATGACGGAAATCTGATTCTGACGGAAGGATTAGTATTGCAGGATGAGAGGATATGGAAAGATTTTCTTAAAAGAGATGTGATATCCCACAATAATTCCGCCGAGCTATATTTTGAGGAGCGGGATATCGAAGCTTTTGTTGAAAAGCTGGAGCGGTTATATCCGTCGATTGAATATGTAAATCCACTTATGGTTCACAGTTGGGGACAGAAGGTGGTTCGTTTCTATGATCTGGATGGAAATCTGATCGAGGTTGGGACGCCGACGTAACCGGAAACAGACAAGGAGATTACAGGCGGCGGAAAATTTATAATTTAATAAAGGCATGCTATAATTACGGAGGTTAGGAAGGACTAATAAAATTATAAATAACAGGAGAGAAAAAATGAGAAACATCGTTTTGCTTGTCAGATATACAATACAATCAGGGATGAGAGGGAAATTTGTTGAGGCTGTGATGGCATCCGGGATTTTAGATCAGATTCGGAAGGAAAAAGGATGTGTGTCATATAATTATTATGAGGATGTCGAAGATCCGGACAAACTGCTGCTCGTAGAGGAATGGGAATCGGAGGAGGATCAGCAGAAGCATTTGCAGATGCCGCATATGGAGATGTTAAAGCAGATAAAAGAAAAATATGTCTTTGATACAGTAGTAACAAAAAGATAGGGTTTATATAATGGGAAAGGGGAAATTACTATGTGGAAAATATTTATAATTTTATT
Source organism: Clostridium sp. AF15-41 (assembly GCF_003604095.1). Lineage (NCBI taxonomy): Bacteria > Bacillati > Bacillota > Clostridia > Eubacteriales > Clostridiaceae > Clostridium > Clostridium sp. AF15-41. Next base: position 7,976 of record NZ_QTMQ01000017.1, on the reverse strand, counting down.
CGGAGTGCTTTTCGGCATATTTATTCCAAAATCAATATACGAGAATTATACAGATACAAATCGGGAAGACAGTACTTATGAAGAATATTCATATGCAGACTCAGAGGACAGTGTTTATGGGGACTATCCGTATCCAGATCCGGAGTATGCTGCCGGACGAGGTAACTTGAAAACCTATAACAACAAGGACTATGATCCGACAAAAACAGACTGGGAAAATTATGGGGATACCGGCTCAATCATGGAGATTGCAGACACGGACTGGGCATTAGAAAATGCTCCCGTGTTTCATGTAGAAACAAAGGAACAACTGGCTGGTGTTGTGTATTATGTCAATGCAGTTAAAGGGTATAATGATTCCGTGGAACTCTACCTTGAGGCGGATATAGATCTTGACGGTCTGGAATGGGTTCCGATGGGCGGATGGTACAGACCAGATAGATATCTTGAGTACACTACATTTGTGGGGCTTATAGATGGACAAAATCATATAATAAAAAATATGCATATAGATACAAAATACGGTGGACATTGCGGATTTGTAGGATATTCTTATTCCTTGCAGATGAAGAATATCACTTTTGAAAAGGCATATGTGTCCGGAGGAACGTATGTAGGAATTGCAGGCGGAGAAATTTATGGTTCTGAAGACTGGATAAATGTAAATGTATCAGGTATGGTTGGAACACCCGGACCTGAAACCGGCTCGATCGTTGGCAGGGAAGCCGGTATTAATTTCAGAGACTGCGATGCAACGGTTGTGTATAAAAAGGAAAACGGAAGATTTGGAAGTATCCGGTATTTTTCACACAGATATCAGTTAATTGCAGAAACACCGGTTGTTGAAGCATTTACCCTGACTTATGAAAATGGCGTGATCATAAGAGATGAAGTTGAAGGATATGATAATCTGGGCTGGCATATTGAGCGGGATGGTTCGCTTCTTTTGGACAGAGCAGCAGAAGGTGAATTGCAGCTGCCGGCAGAATATACATATCCGGATACATCGATCTGGCTTGAGGCATATATAAATGGAACGTATATCAGAGTCAGCAATATAATCGACGTGCCTTGATCAGATAGCGTTATTTTGTCCGGTATTTCAGGAGAAAGGGAAGTATATTATGTGTTTGCGGAGTGGTGATGTTTCAGATATTATAATAATATACTTAAATTTGGAGAGCAAAAATGGTTGTATATAAATATGGTGATCCGGAAGCAAATATTGTATTGATTCAACCAGTGGGAGATCATGATGTGCATGATATAGAAAATGAGGTTTCAGAGATAAAGAAGAGGACTTCTCTGGAATTTCAGATGGTCGCAGTTAAAGTAGATAGCTGGAATCAGGATCTGTCTCCGTGGAGAGCCCCTGCTGTATTTGGAAATGAAGATTTTGGTGAGGGTGCGTCGGCGTTACTGGCACAGATATTGGAATTGTGTAAGGATGAAAGTAAGACTTATTATCTTGGTGGATATTCCCTTGCGGGGCTGTTTGCACTTTGGGCATCCTGCCAGACGGACAGGTTTGCCGGGATAGCGTCAGCATCCCCATCAGTTTGGTTTCCGGGATTTCTTTCGTATGTGAAAGAATATGGGATTGCAAGCCCGGTTGTTTATCTGAGTCTTGGTGATCGGGAAGAAAGAACGAAGAATCAGGTTATGGCTGCGGTAGGCGATTGTATCCGGGAATTGTATGGATGGCTACAGGAGCAGGAGATTGACAGTATACTGGAATGGAATCAGGGAAATCATTTTAAAGAACCGGGAATCCGTACGGCGAAAGCATTTGCATGGGTGATGGAACGAACAAAAGGAACGATCAGAGGAAGGTGATACTTTATGAATGTTACGATGCTTGGAACAGGAAGTGCACTTGTTACGGAATGTTATAACACCTGTTTTGTGTTGCAGGAAAATGAGGAATATTTTATGGTGGATGGTGGCGGTGGAAGTGCCATTCTGCATCAGTTAAAGCATGCCGGAATTGACTGGAAAGAGGTTAGAACTATCTTTGTGACACATAAACATATCGATCACATTACGGGTATCATATGGATGATCCGTATGATATGCCAGCATATGAAGCAGGGCGAATATGAAGGCGAAGCTGTGATATATGCACATGATGAAGTCATTGATCTGCTGCTTGATCTGGCCAGAAAACTTCTGCCAAAGAAAGAGACAGATTTTATCGGTAAACGGCTGCATCTGATAGCAGTTAAAAATGGAGAGTCTGTTGAAATTTTGAATAAACGGGTTACATTTTTTGATATCCAATCCACAAAAGCGAAACAGTTCGGTTTCTGCATGGAACTGGGAGATGGAGAGAGATTAACCTGCTGCGGAGATGAACCATACAATCCATGTGAAAAGAAGTATGCAGAGAACAGTACATGGTTGTTGCACGAAGCATTTTGTCTGGATGGTCAGGCGGATATATTCCATCCATACGAGAAGCATCATTCAACAGTGAAAAATGCCTGTGAGTTTGCAGAAGAATTGCATGTGAAAAATCTGCTGCTGTATCATACAGAGGATCGGAATCTTTCACATCGAAAAGAATTGTATTATGAAGAAGGAAGAAAATATTTCAGTGGGAATCTTCTGATCCCGGATGATCTGGAAACGTTTATAATTTAATATGGTGATCCGGACGGCGAAAGCATTTGCATGGTTGATGAAGAATATGCTAATATAGTTAGCAGAGACTAACTGCATTGGCATATTTTTTTTATAAAGGAGAATAGATATTATGTTACAGTGGAAAATATTTATGGTGATGGCATTGATCGGGCATATATTGTGTGGGATTTCAGATGGATTTCTGACATATGCTCCAAATGGAAAAGTCGATCTGACAAATTTTAAGGATTATGAAAAATCCAAGGTAGCCTTTCATGGAATGCCACTGAAGAATCTGTCGGTTGCGATGTTGTTGGGCGTGTGTGCAATGACGCTTGAGATATTCGGATACATAGCTCTTTGTGACTGGATGCAGCAGTATTCAGAAACATATTATCTGATCATGCTGATATCAACACTTGTCATGTTTATCAATCTTGCATTGCATCATCTGTTCTGTTGTCTGGTTGAATGGTTTTTTGTAAAATTAAATCTGACAGAAGAAGCTCTGCACGCGGTATGGGATTTCTTTAAGACAACCTGTTATACGATGTATCTGGGATATCTGGGAATGTTGGTATTTGCGGCAGCATTTTTTATTGCTGTTGTGACAGGAAAAACTTCACTTCCGGCATGGGCATGTATTTTTAATCTGCTGCCGCTTGCAATCGTGATCCTGCCAACAAAACTTCCGGCAAAAGCAAATGTAATCGGGGTGATCATGTTTGCCGGGTTGCTTTTTCTTATATAATGGTCACGTTCGAGAGCCGGGAACTATTGGCGTTCTTACTTTATAGAAATTATCTTGTAAAAAAGTATAAAATAAAGGAAAATATAAAAAAAGTATAAAATGAGGTAATATATGCAGAAGCCATTTACAATTACATTTAGTAAAGCACCGAAAAACGCATGTATTCATACAGATAAAACAGCATATTATCATTTGCCGGGACTGTTCGAATTCTATGAGCTGTATCGTATCTTTCTGCCATTGTTCCGTGAGCACAGAGAATATTTCTATGACTGGTGTGAGATCGGTTCAATCTATGGTGCTCCGGCGGACTGCCTGTGGGGTGGCGGACGTGTTGGATATGGTGATTGTGATCCGGAGGATGTTCGGGAATTGATGGACGAGTATGGAATCTCAGCCCGGCTGACCTTCAGTAACTCGCTGCTTTGCGAGAAGCATCTGACAGATAAGAGATGTAACGATCTTTGCAGATTATTTGAGAAAAACGGAAAGGCAGAAAATGGGGTGATCGTCCATTCGGAGCTGTTGTTAGATTACCTAAAAAAGCAGTATCCGGATTTTTATTTTGTATCATCGACTACAAAGGTTCTGACAGATTTTGAGGAGTTGGTAAAGGAGACAGATCGGGAAGATTTCCGTTATGTTGTGCCGGATTTCCGATTGAATAAGGCATGGGACAAATGGGAAAAACTGACACAGTCGCAGAGGGATAAAGTGGAATTCCTGTGTAATGAATGTTGTTCCTTTGGGTGTAAGGACAGACGCAAATGTTATGAAACGGTCAGTCGCAAGAATCTTGGAGAGGATTGCCCAGAGCATGAGTGTACGGCTTCAGATGTCATGGGCGGTTATCGTTTTTCAAAGGCAATGACAAATCCGGGATTTATCGGAATCAATGATATAAAAGAAACATATCTGCCGATGGGATTTTCTCATTTTAAGATTGAGGGGCGGAGTCTTGGCAGTGCGTTGGTCCTGGAATTTTTGCTTTATTATATGACAAAACCGGAATATCAACTGCACGTTCGGGAGGCTGTCTATCTGGATAATATGCTGGATCTTTTTTAACGGAGCAATTGCGAATCAGAGCCTGTAATGTTAATATAAGGCTATATGGGTAAGACAAGGTAGGTGGCATTCGTGAGAGCAGAAGAAGTTATGCAGGAAGTTGCAAAGCTGTGCAGGAGTTTTCATGCAAAAGAAGTAATATTATATGGTTCAAGGGCAAAAGGTACAGCGATGGAAAGAAGCGATATTGATATTGCTGTTTCGGGTGTGGATAACTTTGAATCACTTGTTGAAAAAGTGGAAGAATTGCCAACACTTTTCAGTGTGGATTTAGTGAATATGGATACCTGTAGGAATCGGTTATTATTGGAGGATATCAGGCAATATGGACGAGAAATTTAACAGACGGTTTTTATCTTTCTGCAATTCACTGGATGCATTGTCGGAGGCAAGGCAGAGAGATCTTTCGGATTCTTTTGTGTTAAGCGGAACCAGTGCAAAGTTTAGTATTACATTTGATCTGGCATGGAAGGTCATGAAAGATATATTGGTGCAGTATTATGCGATCACAGGATTTGTAACAGGTTCACCAAGGGAGGTACTAAGGGAAGCTTATAAGGCAAATCTGATCTCGGATGATGACTGGATGGAAATGCTGAAAGTGAGAAACGAGCTTGCGCATGATTATGATTGTGAGATTGTAAAAACACATTGTGATAAAATTGTAGAGACATACATTGATCTGTTTTATGATTTTGAAAATGTAGTAAAGCAGTTGATCGGATAAAATAAGACAAAAATAAAAATGTCAGTGCAGGGATGCGCTGGCATTTTTATTTTGTGGAAAAGTTAAAGGCTGGAATTAAAGAGTCGTGAGGACATGGATTGTCGGATTAAAGCCATCCCAATTTTTCGTTTGACTTTTTCGAAAATGAGAAATATAATAACGTCTTGAACGAGTAGCAAACATGCGTAAATCCAGTTTTGCTGCTCGTTTTTTTAATTATATATTGCCATTAAAAAGTGTGTAGCTTATCAGCGTAAGTCCAACTTATAAGATAAGTACACACTTTTTTTATGTGAAAAAAGGAGGATTAAATTAAGATGGCGGAAAGTAATAAGATGAGGGAGATGCCGGTAAATAAGCTGATGGTTCAGATGGGAATACCGATGATCCTGTCGATGGCATTACAGGCGGTCTATAATATCGTGGACAGTGCATTTGTAGGCAATATGAAGGTGGGGAGTGAAGCAGCATTAAATGCACTCACACTGGTATTTCCGGTTCAGATGCTTATGGTGGCTGTGGGAATCGGAACAGGTGTAGGAACAAATGCACTTCTTGCCATGACACTTGGACAGAGAGATACGAAAAAAGCAGCAAGAGTTGCAGGCAACAGCTTATTCCTTGGTGGAATTATTTATGTGGTATGTCTGTTATTTGGTATCTTTGGAGTGAAAGCCTACATCTCATCCCAGACCGTTGACCCGGAAGTTATCTCGATGGGAACAACATATTTGCGGATATGCTGTGTGTTGTCCTTTGGCATTATCTTCTTTTCATTATTTGAAAAATTATTGCAGGCAACAGGACGTTCCCTTTATTCAACAATCGGTCAGGTTGCGGGAGCTGTTATAAATATTATTCTTGACCCGATCATGATCTATGGTATTGGACCTGTTCCGGAAATGGGAGTAGCGGGAGCCGCATATGCTACCGTCATAGGACAGATCGTATCTGCCGGTTTGCTTCTGGTATTTCATCTGAAGTTAAATAAGGAATTTGAACATGGAATAAAACATATGAAGCCGAGTGCCAGAACTATGAAAGAAATCTATTCCATTGGTCTTCCTGCAATCATTGCACAGGCACTTATGTCAATTATGGTTTATGCGATGAATCTTATTTTAAAATTCAATCCTTCCGCCCAGACGGCATATGGATTGTTTTATAAGGTGCAGCAGTTTGTATTGTTCCTTGCATTTGGACTGAGAGATGCAATCACGCCGATCATAGCTTTTGCATATGGCATGGGAAGCAAGAAAAGGATCAAAGATGGAATCCGCTATGGTCTTATTTATACCATAGCATTGATGATCCTGGGCGTTCTCATCACAGAGATTTTTCCAAATGCCTTTGCCTCGCTGTTCAATGCAGGTCAGTCAAGAGCGTATTTTATCGGTGCAATGAGAATTATCTCGATCAGTTTTGTATTTGCCGGAATCAATGTGGCATATCAGGGAATCTATCAGGCATTGAATGGCGGTCTTGAGTCGCTTGTCATATCACTTCTCAGACAGCTTGTGATCATATTGCCATTGGCAGCTATTTTTTCTGTTTTTGTAAGAAATGACCAGATGGGTGTTTCGTTGATCTGGTGGGCGTTCCCAATTACGGAATTTGTCTCATGCTTAGTGGGATATGTATTTTTGAAGAGAATACAGAGAAACAAGGTAGAAAAATTAAGTTAGGTTATGAAGGTGGGAGCACAGGCTCCCATCTTTTTATATAAGGAATTATAAGGGGAAAGTGGCTTGTAATCATAAGTCAGTATGCTATAATAATCGTTAGATAGAACTAACTTAAAGTACTTAGGAGGTTGAGAGTAAAATGGTGATAACGATAGTTGCAACGGTTATGATCTGGGTGGCGTATTTCCTCATTTTATATGGAGGAGTCGGTTTTATTCAGGATAAGAGGTTTTTCTCGTCTGCACCAAAGGAGAATCTGGAAGCCATTCCAGATTCAAAAGAGCGGTTCCGTGGTGCACATGCAATCGGCTGGATCATAGAAGTAATCGCACTTCTTATGTTTATAGGTGCGGTTGTTCTAGGCGTATGGGATGGTGTAAAAAATGATTATGGATTTTTAAATTTCTTTGCACGATTCCTTATCATGCTTTATTGTATGGAGATCTATGATATCTGCTTTTTTGACTGGGTGCTTCTCTGTCATTCGAACTTCTTCCCACATTTCTACCCGGAACTGAAAGGTGTTGTGGGTCCGCATATGTTCGGATATAACAAGAAGACACACATATTACATTTCATTATTTATATTCCGATCTGTGCTGTAGTTGCATGGATCTGTACACTTTTTTAAAGTGAGATCGCACAGATCCTGAAGAAATAAGAGCCATTGGAAAACGAAAGGATAGATGATAAGTATGCTGAAATACGGAATTTATGCAAAAGCAGTAGAATTGTTATGTTTTAAATCAGCCTTAGCCAGACTTGCAGAGATAAATCCGGATATGGATATGAAAGACTATAAGAAAAAGGTAAAACGTGAATTCAAGGCGATGCTTTTGAGAACCCCGGACATAGGGGGAAGTTCATTGGAAATGAATCTGTATATTGCAGCATTTGTCTTCTCCTTACATAAAGCAGAGCCGGATAAGATCGATCCCGATGTTGTAAACGAGATGGTAACTGCGGTATTTGACTCGCCGTTTATGGTGAAGGCACATGCAAATAAAAAATGTACATTATTTACAGATGAGGTACAGGATAAAAAAGTGCAGGAAAGTATAGCAAGCCAGGCATCAAAATATTGTAGGTTTGTCAAACATATGTTACACAGATGCCAGAT
>NZ_QTMQ01000016.1:58330-58920 GCF_003604095.1 Clostridium sp. AF15-41 | reverse complement strand
TTGAATTTGCAAGTGTCTATAATTTACAAATCATAATATATTCTTCATCATTTTCATCAATAATTTCAAATCCTATCTTCCTATACATACGGACAGCATAATTCATCTTTTGAACTGATAATGATGCTTGTTTATATCCTTCTAATTTTAGTTTTGTTAGCATCTGTTTCATTAATTCTGTTCCGATACCATAGTTTCTATACTCCTTAAGAAGTGAAATTGCAAAAGACGGTGTTTCATTATCTATATGACCATAATCATTCATAATCCGAACCCATACGGCACCAACAATTTTATCCCCAACTTGAGCAACCAAACATAAGTCTCCCTTATTCTTACCAAAGTCTTTTACATATACTTGCAAATCTGGTTGGTTAATAATATCTTTGGGCGGTGCAGAAACTCCTTCGGGAATAAAAATCGCCTCGTACAAAAAAGTATCTAATACCTTATTTCCATCTTGTTTTAATTCTCTTATTGAATAATTCATATAAACCTCCGATTTATTTTTATTTATAAATCAGTTGTCATTCCACACATAATGATTCCTCCGTTAAATTCCGATTTCTCAGTTTCAAAAACTGGAATTT